>NZ_LUFI01000028.1:0-94914 GCF_005281675.1 Sphingobium sp. MP9-4
GCGGGTGCGCCGCGTAGCGGCGGTCTACGGTCGATAGGGCAGAAGCTCGCTACGCTCGCCACCCACCCCAACCCCTCCCTGGAAGGGAGGGGCTATGTCTTGTTCCAACCCAACTCCGTCATCCCCACTCAGCGTGGCGGATGGAGGCCGGGGATATTGTCGATCGTGACCCAGCCCTGCACATAATTGGCATAATAGAGGCCGAACAGGACGGCCGAGAGCAGGGTTGCGCGCAGCATGACGCGACCGGGACGGAAGTTGCTGGGGGCGCTGTCCGCCTGGCCTTTCAGCAGTAGCTCGCCCGTCTCGTCGGGCGTGCGCAGGCCGAAGGGCAGGACGAGGAAGGCGCTGATCACCCAGAACAGCACATAGATGGCGAAGATGGCGTACCAGTTCATCCGGCCCGCCCGTTATTGCAGCGCATGCCTCTACCCTCTCCCGTCACAGCGGCGTTTCGCTCGCTATGACGATTCAATTTTGATCGGCCCGAGCCTAAAGGCTTCCGGCTGTCAACGAAAGCGCCGTTCGCGTTGCTCCCGCAGGATAGCGAACGGCGCTCTCTTATATCATGCGCGGATCAGCAGTACGTCGACGATCGGCTTCTTGCCGGTCCAGCGGGTCGCGGTGCGGCGCACGGCGAGGCGCAGGCGTTCGCGCAGGGCTTCCTGCTCCATCGATCCCTTGGCGACGGCCGCCGCCGCTTCCTCGGCCGCTTCGGCGAGGAAGGCGTCCTTGTCTTCCTCCACCGGCACGCCCTGGGTGCGCAGCACGGGTTCGCCGATCAGGCGGTTCTTCGCGTCGAGCGCCACGGCGACGCTGATCTGACCGTGCAGGCCGAGCTTGCGCCGTTCGTTCATGGTCGCGCCGTCGGCGGGCAGGATGACGTCGCCGTCGAGGACCAGACGGCCGGTATCCTCATGGCCGATGATCGTCGGCTTCCCCGGTGCCAGGCGCAGCAGGTCGCCGTTCGACTGGACCACGGCATCGGGGATGCCGGTGGCGAGGCCAAGCCGCGCCTGTTCCGCCATGTGGCGGCGCTCGCCATGAACCGGCAGCAGGATGGCGGGGCGGATCCAGCGATACATGGATTCCAGTTCCGGACGGCCCGGATGGCCCGAGACATGGACCTCGGCCTGGCGGTCGGTCACCATGATGATGCCCTTGGTCGCCAGCGCATTCTGGATGCGGCCGATCGCGATTTCATTGCCCGGAATCTGCTTGGACGAGAAGACGACGGTGTCGCCCTCGGCCAGCTTGATCGGGTGGCTGTCAAAGGCGATGCGCGAGAGCGCGGCGCGCGCCTCGCCCTGGCCGCCGGTGGCGATGAACATCACTTCCGAACGCGGCAGGTCCATCGCATCATCCCAGTCGACCAGCGGCGGGAAATCCTTGAGATAACCGGCGGCCTTGGCAGTGCTGATAATGCGGTCGAGCGAGCGGCCGGCGACGCACAGCTTGCGCCCGGTGGCGGCCGCGACCTCGCCCAGCGTCTGCACGCGCGCGGCGTTGGAGGCGAAGGTCGTGACCAGCACGCGGCCCTTCGCCGCTGCGACGGTCTGCATCAGGCCATCGCGCACCGTGCTTTCAGAACCCGATGGTTCTGGATTGAAGACATTGGTGCTGTCGCACACCAAGGCCAGCACGCCCTCGTCGCCGATCGCGGTCAGTTCCTCCGGGGTGGAGGGCTGGCCAAGCAGCGGGGCGGCGTCCAGCTTCCAGTCGCCGGTGTGGAAGATGCGGCCGTGCGGCGTATCGATCAGGACGGCATTGCCCTCCGGGATCGAGTGGGCCAGCGGCACATAACGGAAGCCGAACGGGCCGAGATTGAAGCTGCCCTCATTCTCGATGACGTGGAGCTTGACCTCCTTGGTCAGGCCCTCTTCCTCCAGCTTCAGGCGGATCAGGCCTGCAGTGAAGGGCGTGGCATAGAGCGGCACGCCCAGGTCCGCCGCGAGGTAGGGGATGGCGCCGATATGGTCTTCATGGCCATGGGTCAGCACGATGCCGAGTAGGTCGTCCTTGCGCTCCTCGATGAAGGCAAGGTCGGGCAGCACCAGCTCCACGCCGGGATAAAGCGGATCGGCAAAGGTCAGGCCGAGGTCCACCATGACCCATTTGCCCTGGCAACCATAAAGATTGACGTTCATGCCGATCTCGCCCGAGCCGCCGAGGGCCAGGAAGAGCAGCTCGTCCTTGGGTGTCATTCTGTCTGTAAACTCCGTTCGTACAGCAATGCGAGGCCCTGGATCGTCAGGTCGGGCGCGATCGCATCGAAAATATCGCTATTGTCATTGAAGAGGACAGCGAGTCCTCCGGTCGAAATCACTTTGGTCGGGCGGCCGATCTCGGCCCGCATCCGGGCGACCAGCCCCTCCATCATCGCCACATAGCCCCAGAAGACGCCGATCAGCATGGCGTCGGCCGTGGTCCGACCGATAACCGATCGGTTCTCTGGCGGGGCGATCGCGATGCGGGGCAGCTTGGCCGCGGCCGCCACCAGCGCATCGAGCGACAGGTTGATGCCCGGCGCGATGATGCCGCCCTTATAGGCGCCGCGATAGTCCACCACATCGAAAGTCGTCGCCGTGCCGAAATCGATGACGATCAGGTCGCCCTCATAAAGATGGTGGGCCGCGATCGCGTTTACAACCCGGTCGGCGCCGACCGAGGCCGGTTCCGCCACGTCCAGTTCGATGCCCCAGTCGACCGGCGACTGGCCGGCGACCAGCGCGGTCGTCTTGAAATATTTGTCGGCCAGCACCTGAAGATTATGCAGCGCGCGCGGCACGACCGTGGCGACGATCACCGCGTCGACATCGGCCATGGCATAGCCTTCCAGCATCAGCAGCTGGTTCAGCCACACGGCATATTCGTCGGCCGTGCGGCGCGGGTCGGTGGCGATGCGCCAGCGCGTCTTGATCTCACGCCCGTCGAGCAGCGCGAAAACGACATTGGTGTTGCCCGCGTCGATCGCGAGAAGCATGGCCGAACCCTCAGATGAGAAAGATATCGCCGGCATGAATGGCACGGGTATCGCCATTCGCCAAGCGCAGGATCAACATGCCCTGGCTGTCGAGCGTGCCGAAGCCACCCTCCACCACGTCGCCATCGGGCTGGACGACACGCATCGGCGTGCCGGTCGGATGGGCGTTGAGCAGCCAATGGGTGCGCACCGGATCAAGTCCCTGGGCACGCCAGATCGCCAGCCAATGGCCGAAAAGCTGGGCGAGCCGTTCCAGCAGCGCGGCGGCGTCCGCGCCCTGCCCGTCCGCGCCTTGCGCGACGAGGCTGGTCACCGGACGGTCGAGCCCTTCCGGGAAATGGGTGACATTGATGCCGATGCCGACCACCACGGCATCGCCGGTGCGTTCCAGCAGGATGCCGGCGATCTTCGCGCCGTCGACCAATATGTCATTGGGCCATTTGATCCGCGCCTGTCCGGCACAGAGCGGCGCGACCAGCGCATGGACGGCGTTCGCCGCGACCAGCGCCAGCGTGTGCGCCATCGGGTCGCCCGGCTGCAGCCGGATCAGGGTGGAGCAATAGAGATTGCCGACCGGACTTTCCCACGCCCGGCCCAAACGACCGCGGCCTCCGGACTGTCGCTTTGCGCGCAGCCAGAGGCCCTCGGTTTCACCCTGCTCCGCCAATGCCAGCATGTCGGCATTGGTGGAGCCGGTTTCTTCTACGGTGCGAAACTGCGTCAGAACAGCGAAGCCGCCGCAGCCGCGCTGGCCTTGTCCAGCAGCGGGTTGAGCAGATAACCGAAGACGATCACGATGGCGCAGGCAGCCATGATGATATTCTCGACCGCCCCGCCCTTCGCCTCATAGGGCGCGGCCGGTTCGTCGAAATAGATCGTCTTGATGATCTTGAGATAATAGAAGGCGCCGATCACCGACATGGCGATGCCGAAGGCGGCGAGCGCGGTCAGATTGGCGGCGACCGCGGCATCGAACACCAGGAACTTCGCCCAGAAGCCGAACAGCGGCGGGATACCGGCCATCGAGAACATGAAGATCGCGAAAGCGGCCGACAGGCCCTTGCGCGACTGCGACAGGCCGGCAAGGCTGGCGATCGTGTCGACCGGCTTGCCGTCGGCGGTGCGCATCTGGAGGATGCAGGCGAAGGCGCCGATGGTCATGACGACATAGATCGCCATGTAGCTCATCGTCGCGGCAACGCCGGCGGGCGTGCCGGCGGCGAGGCCGACCAGCGCGAAGCCGACATTGTTGATCGACGAATAGGCCATCAGACGCTTGAGGCTGGTCTGGCCGATCGCCGCGACTGCACCGAACAGGATCGAGGCGAGCGCAACGAAGATGATGATCTGCTGCCAGTCGAGGCCGGCCGGGCCAAGCGCTTCGATCGCGACGCGGACCATCAGGCCCATCGCGGCGACCTTGGGCGCGCTGCCGAAGAAGGCGGTGACCGGGGTCGGCGCGCCTTCATAGACGTCGGGCGTCCACATGTGGAACGGCACGGCGCTGATCTTGAAGGCGAGGCCCGCGAGCACGAAGACCAGGCCGAACAGCTCGCCCTTCGACACGCCGTCACCCATGGCAATGGCAATGCCGTCAAACGCGGTCGAACCGGTGAAGCCGTAGAGCAGCGAGATGCCGTAGAGCAGGATGCCGCTGGCCAGCGAACCGAGCACGAAATATTTGAGGCCCGCTTCCGACGACTTCTCGTCCTGGCGCATGAAGCTGGCCAGCACGTAGGATGCGAGGCTGTTCATTTCCAGGCCGACATAGAGCGTCAGCATGTCACCGGCCGAGACCATCATGCCCATGCCGATGGCGGCAAAGACGATCAGGACGGCATATTCGGGACGCAGCGCGCCGCCGGTGGCGAAGAAGCGCGGGGCCAGCAGGATGGCCGCACCGGCCGCGCCATAGATCAGCGCCTTGGCGTAGACCGAGAAGGCGTCGGCACGGACCAGGCCGTCGAACGCGACCGGGCCATGCGCCATCGAGGTGCAGAGGCTGAGGCCGGCGGCGAGCAGTGCCAGCACTGCCAGCCAGTTGACGGCATGGGTCGAGCGGTCACCACCGAAGGCGGCGATCAGCATCAGCACCAGGCCAGAGCCGGTGAGGATGAGTTCCGGCAGTACGGCCAGAAGGGAAGCGGTTTCGATCATTAGTGCGCCTCCCCGTGCGCAGCGGCTTCTTCATGATGGCCCTCGCCTACCGGCTTGGGCGCACCCATCTTGATCTGGGAATCTCCTGCGGGAGCCGCAGGGGCGAGACGCGCTTCGAGCGCGCGGATGTCGGGACGCATCGGGGCCAGGAAGCTTTCCGGATAGACGCCCATCCAGAGCACCGCCGCGGCAATCGGGGCGAGCAGCCAGATTTCACGCGCCGACAGGTCAGGCATGGCGGCGGCATCGGCGTTCACCTGATCGCCGTAGCAGATGCGGCGATAGAGGTAGAGCATATAGGCCGCACCCAGGATGATGCCGGTGGTGCAGATCAGTGCTGCCCAGGTCGAGACCTGATAGATGCCCATCAGCGACAGGAATTCACCGACGAAGTTGCTGGTGCCCGGCAGACCGACCGAAGCCATGGTGAAGAGCAGGAACAGCACGGCGTAGCGCGGCATGTTGATCGCGAGGCCGCCATAGCGGTTGATCTCACGGGTGTGCAGGCGGTCATAGATGACGCCGACACAGAGGAACAGCGCGCCCGAGACGAGGCCGTGGCCCAGCATGACCATCATCGCGCCTTCCAGGCCCGCCTGGTTGAAGGCGAACAGGCCGATGGTGACGATCGCCATGTGCGCGACCGACGAATAGGCGATCAGCTTCTTCATGTCCGACTGAACCAGCGCGATGAGGCTGGTATAGACGACGGCGACCATCGACAGGCCCCAGACCCAGGGCGCGAGCTGCGCCGAGGCTTCCGGGAACATCGGCAGCGAGAAGCGGATGAAGCCATAGCCACCCATCTTCAGCAGCACGCCTGCCAGGATGACCGAACCGGCGGTCGGCGCCTGAACGTGCGCGTCGGGCAACCAGGTATGGACCGGCCACATCGGCATCTTCACCGCGAAGCTGGCGAAGAAGGCGAGGAACAGCCAGATCTGGATCTTCGGATCGAAGTTGTAGGCCATCAGGTCGGGGATGCGGGTCGTGCCGGCCTCATGCACCATCCACATCATCGCGATCAGCATCAGGACCGAGCCGAGCAGCGTGTAGAGGAAGAATTTGTACGAGGCGTAGATACGGTTCGCACCACCCCAGATACCGATGATCAGATACATCGGGATCAGGCCGGCTTCGAACATGATGTAGAAGAGGTAGAGATCCTGCGCGGTGAAGACGCCGATCATCAGCACCTCCATGAACAGGAACGCCGCCATATATTCGCCGACGCGCTTGTTGATCGCGTTCCAGCTGGCGCCGATGCAGATCGGCATCAGGAACACGGTCAGCGCGATCAGCAGCAAGGCGATGCCGTCGATCCCGAGCGCCCACGCGAAGCGGCCGAAGATCGGCGCATATTCGGTGAACTGCCACTGGGCGCCTGCGCCCGACTGATCGAAGTTGACCCACAGGACGATGCCCAGGACCAGATCGACCAGCGTGGCGATCAGCGCAATCCAGCGCGCATTATTGGCGCCAGCGAAGAGGCAGGCGATGGCACCAGCCATCGGCACTGCCATCATCAGGGAGAGGATGGGGAAGCCGTCCATTATCGTGTCATCGCCCAGGTTGCAGCCGCGGCGAGGCCAATCAGCATCACCAGCGCATAGGTGTAGAGGTAGCCGGACTGAAGCCGACGGGTGATCTTGTTGCCCTGCACGACCAGAGCAGCCAGCCCGTTGGGGCCGAAGCGGTCGATGAAGCCGACGTCACCGAACTGCCAGAAGAAGCGGCCGATGGCGAAGGCGGGCTTGACGAACAGGAAGTTGTACAGCTCGTCAAAATACCACTTGTTGAGCAAGAACTGGTGCAGGGCGCCGAAGGTGGCGACAAAGCGCTGCGGCCAGTCGGTGTTCTTGATGTAGGCGAGCCAGGCAATGACCAGGCCGGTCAGCATCACGGTGAACGGACCGAACTTGACCCAGGTCGGCACTTCATGCGCGGCGTGCATCAGGTGGCTGTCGAACGCGAGCGCGCCCTTCCAGAACTCGATGCCCCCTTCCGGACCAATGAACTGGTCGTGGAAGACGAAGCCGGCGAACACGGCGCCCAGGCTGAGCACCAGCAGCGGGATCAGCATGACCAGGCCGCTTTCATGCGGATGGTAGCCACCGGTGCCGTCGCCAGCGTCATGGGCATGATGGTCATGGCCATGATCGGCGTGGGCGTGGGCATGATCGTCATGACCATGGCCCGCATGGGCGTGATCGTCATGGCCGTGGCCGTGATCGTCATGCCCATGGGCATCATGGAGCGCATGCTGGATATGCTCGGACTGGGTCCAGCGCGGCTTGCCGAAGAAGGTCAGGAAGACCAGGCGCCAGCTGTAGAAGCTGGTCAGCAGCGCGGCGAACACGCCGACATAATAGGCACCGATGCCCGCACCGCCCGACGCGAAGGCCGCTTCGAGAATGCCGTCCTTCGAATAGAAGCCGGCGAAACCGACGCCGACGAGCGGCAGGCCGACGCCCGTGATGGCGAGCGTGCCGAGCGTCATGGTCCAGAAGGTCACGGGGATCTTCTTACGCAGGCCGCCATAGTAGCGCATGTCCTGCTCATGGTGCATCGCATGGATGACCGAGCCGGCGCCCAGGAACAGCAACGCCTTGAAGAAGGCATGGGTGAAGAGGTGGAACATCGCCGCGCCATAGGCGCCGCAACCGGCCGCAAAGAACATGTAGCCCAGCTGCGAACAGGTCGAATAGGCGATGACGCGCTTGATATCGGTCTGCACGGTGCCGACGGTGGCGGCGAACAGACAGGTGGCGGCACCGACATAGGTGACCACGGTCAGCGCGGTCGGCGACATTTCGAACATCGGCGACAGACGGCAAACCATGAAGACGCCAGCGGTGACCATGGTGGCCGCGTGGATCAGCGCCGACACCGGGGTCGGGCCTTCCATCGCGTCGGGAAGCCAGGTGTGGAGGCCAAGCTGTGCCGACTTGCCCATCGCGCCGATGAACAGCAGCAGGCAGAGCACGGTCATGGTGTCAAAGCGGTGTCCCAGGAAGCCGATGGTCGAACCGGCCATCGACGGGGCCATTTCCAGGATTTCCGGGATCGAGATGGTATTGAACACCAGATAGGTGCCGAAAATGCCCATCATGAAGCCAAGGTCGCCGACGCGGTTGACGACGAACGCCTTGATCGCAGCCGCGTTTGCACTCGGCTTACGGAACCAGAAACCGATCAGCAGGTAGGAGGCCAGACCCACGCCTTCCCAACCGAAGAACATCTGCAGCAGATTGTTCGCGGTCACGAGCATCAGCATCGCGAAGGTGAAGAGCGAGAGATAGGCGAAGAAGCGCGGCTGATCCGGCTCTTCGTCCATATAGCCCCAGCTATAGAGGTGGACGAGGCTGGACACGCTGGTGATGACCACCAGCATGACCGCCGTCATGGTGTCGACCCGCAGCGCCCACTGGGCATCGAAGCTGCCGCTTTCGATCCAGGTGAAGACGGGCGCGACATAGGGTTCGGCGTGGCCGGTCAGGAAGCTGATGAAGATCGGCCAGGACATGGCGCAGGCTGCGAACAGCGCGCCGGTCGTGACGATCTTCGCCGGGATCTTGCCCAGGGCCTTGTTGCCAAGGCCGGCGATGGCTGCGGCGAGCAGCGGGAGAAGGACGATAAGCTGGATCATGGGATTTGGCTCAGCCCTTCATCCGGTTGACATCGTCGACGGCGATGGTGCCGCGACCACGGAAGTAAATGACGAGGATGGCGAGGCCGATGGCCGCTTCACCCGCCGCGACGGTCAGCACGAACATCGAGAAGACCTGGCCCACCAGATCGCCCAGGAAGGCGCTGAAGGCCACGAGGTTGATGTTCACGCTGAGGAGGATCAGCTCGATCGCCATCAGGATGATGATGACATTCTTGCGGTTGATGAAGATGCCGAGCACCCCCATCACGAAGAGGATGGCGCTGACCACCATATAATGTTGAAGGCCGATCACAGCTCCACCCCCTGCCCCACGGGCTGATTGATGTTGCGCACGGCGTCCTGCGGACGACGGCGGTTCTGCTTGGCAACATTCTGACCACGGACGCCGCCACGGGCACGATGGGTCAGCACGATGGCGCCGATCATCGCGACCAGCAGGACGATACCCGCCGCCTCGAACAGGAAGATGTAGCGGGTATAGAGAATGCCGCCGATCGCCTGGATGTTGGAAAGTTCCGGATTGGCCGGGGCCGCACGCTGCGCAAGCTCGATCGGACCGGCGCTCCACAGGCCGATGCCCAGGACGATTTCCGCCAGCAGCACCAGCGCGATCAGCAGGCCGAACGGCAGATAGCTGACGAAGCCGGCGCGCAGTTCGGCGAAGTCGATGTCGAGCATCATGACGACGAACAGGAACAGCACCGCGACCGCGCCGACATAGACGATGACAAGCAGCATCGCGATGAATTCGGCGCCGAGCAGGATCATCAGACCGGCAGCGTTGAAGAAGGCCAGGATCAGCCAGAGGACCGAGTGGACCGGGTTGCGCGACAATATCGTGAGCGCGCCGCTGCTCACCACCAGAATGGCGAACAGGTAAAAGGCGAGGACGTGGATCACAGGTTCATATTCCCTTTGACGCCGGCGGCTTAACGATAGGGGGCATCGGCAGCAAGATTGGCAGCGATGGCACGCTCCCACTTGTCACCGTTTTCCAGGAGCTTGGCCTTGTCGTAGATCAGCTCCTCGCGGGTTTCGGTCGCGAACTCGAAGTTCGGGCCCTCGACGATCGCATCGACCGGGCAGGCTTCCTGGCAGAAGCCGCAATAGATGCACTTGGTCATGTCGATGTCGTAGCGCGTGGTGCGGCGGCTGCCATCGTCGCGCGGCTGCGCCTCGATGGTGATCGCCTGCGCCGGACAAATGGCCTCGCACAGCTTGCACGCGATGCAGCGCTCTTCCCCGTTGGGATAGCGGCGCAGCGCATGTTCACCACGGAAACGCGGCGAAATCGGGTTCTTCTCGTACGGGTAGTTGATCGTCGCCTTGGGCTTGAAGAAATACTTCAAGGTCAGCCAGTGCGCCTTCACGAACTCCCAGAGGGTGAAGCTTTTGACGTAGTAACCGAGGCTCATTGTGCGCCTCCATAGCGCGTCAGCATGAGGAAGCCCGAAACCAGGAAGACGAAGAAGAGCGAGGTCGGCAGGAAGATCTTCCAGCCCAGCCGCATCAGCTGGTCATAACGGTAGCGGGGCACCGTCGCCTTCACCCAGGAGAAGACGAAGAAGAAGAAGGCGATCTTGAGCAGGAACCAGATGATGCCCGGCACCAGATACAGCGGCGCCCAGTCGAACGGCGGCAGATAGCCACCCCAGAACAGGATCGCGTTGAGGCCGCACATCAGGATGACGTTGGCATATTCGCCGAGCCAGAACAGGGCGAAGGCCATCGACGAATATTCGGTCTGGTAACCCGCGACCAGTTCGGATTCCGCTTCGGTCAGGTCGAACGGCGCGCGCGCCGTTTCCGCCATGGCCGAAATCAGGAACATGATCGCCATCGGGAACAGCAGCGGGTTGAAGCCGTTGCCGTTGAGGAAGCCATAATAGCCCTTCTGGCTTTCCACGATCGCCGACATGTTGAAGCTGCCGGCCCACAGCACGACGGTGATCAGGATGAAGCCGATCGAGACTTCATAGGAGATCATCTGCGCGCTGGCACGGATCGCGGAGTAGAAGGGATATTTGGAGTTGGACGCCCAGCCCGCCAGCACTACGCCATAGACGCCGAGCGACGAGATGGCGAGGATGTAGAGCAGGCCGACATTGACGTTCGACACCATCACGCCGACGCCGAAGGGGATGACGGCCCAGGCCATCAGCGCCACGGTGAAGGTGATGATCGGCGCGATCAGGAACAGCGCCTTGTTCGACGCCGAGGGAACGATGGTTTCCTGCAGGAAGACCTTGAGGCCGTCCGCGAAGGACTGAAGCAGGCCCAGCGGGCCGACGACGTTGGGACCACGGCGCAGCGCCATGGCCGCCCAGATCTTGCGGTCGGCATAGATGATCATGGCGACGGCCAGCATCAGCGGCAGTGCGATGACCAGAATGCCGATAATGGTCGAAAGCAGCCAGGCGCCCTCGAAAGGCAGGCCAAGGCCTTGGAAGAAAGCGGTCACTCTGCGGCCTCCGCGAAGCTTTCACCATGGATCAGCTCGGCCGAGCATTGCTGCATCGTCGGGCTGGCGCGGCAGATCGCGTTGGTGAGGTAGAAATCCTTGATCGGCGAACCCAGCTCGCCGGTCGCACCGGTCGGCAGCGACGGGACCGACCAGCCATAGTCGGCGATACCCTCGACGCCGAGCGCGGGAACCGCCTTGACCATTTCGGCGCGCAGCGCGTCGAAGCTGTCGAACGGCAGCTTGGCACCCAGCGCTTCCGACAGGGCGCGCAGGATCGACCAGTCTTCGCGGGCGTCGCCCGGCGCGAACACAGCCTTTTCACCGAACTGCACCCGGCCTTCCAGGTTGACGTAGGTGCCGGCCTTTTCGGCATAGCTTGCGCCCGGCAGGATCACGTCCGCCGCATGGGCGCCCTGATCGCCATGATGGCCGACATAGACCTTGAAGCTGCCCTCGAAGGCCGAATAGTCGACCTCGTCGGCGCCGAGCGAGAAGAGCAGCTTGGGCGCGGCAGTGGCCACGGCCTTGATGCCGCCCTTGGTCGCATAGCCCAGCATCAGGCCGCCCATGCGGGCCGCCGCGAAGTGCAGGACATTATAGCCGTTCCAGCCGTCCTTGATCAGGCCCAGCGTCTCGACCAGCGCCAGCGTGTCGCCATGCGCGCCGTCCTTGGCCAGCACGCCGCCACCGACGATCATCGCCGGACGGGCAGCGCCCTTGAAGGCTTCGACCACGGCGTCCGGCAGCTTGGCCAGCAGCGACGCGTCATTGCCCAGCCATTCGACCTTGTAGGTAAGGTCGAATTCGGGACCAACGGCGAAGACCTTCGCGCCCTTCTTGATCGCCTTGCGGATGCGGGTGTTCACCAGCGGCGCTTCCCAGCGCAGGTTGGTGCCGACCAGCAGGATGACGTCCGCGGTTTCGAGATCGGCGAGCGGCGTGTTGAACACCACCGACGACAGGCTCGACACATCGTAGGACAGGCCGGTCTGGCGGCCTTCCAGCAGCGAACCGCCGAGCTTTTCGACCAGCGCCTTGCCGGCGAACATGGTTTCGCAATCGAGCAGGTCGCCGGCGATCGCCGCGACGCTGCCGCCATGCTGGACAGCGGCGACGGCGGCGAAAGCTTCCGCCCAGGTCGCCGGAACCAGCTTGCCATCCTTGCGCACGAACGGCTTGTCGAGGCGCTTGCGGACCAGACCGTCGACATTGTGCCGGGTCTTGTCCGACGCCCACTCTTCGTTCACGTCGTCGTTGATGCGCGGCACGGCGCGCAGCACCTGACGGCCACGGCTGTCGAGGCGGATGTTGGTGCCGACCGCGTCCATCACGTCGATCGCATGGGTCTTCTTGAGTTCCCACGGACGCGCTTCGAATGCGTAGGGCTTCGACGTCAGAGCGCCGACCGGGCAGAGGTCGACCACGTTGCCCGACAGCTCGCTCTTGGCGGCATGTTCGAGATAAGTGGTGATCTGCATATTCTCACCGCGATAGATCGCGCCGATTTCCGGCACGCCCGCGACTTCTTCCGCAAAGCGCACGCAACGGGTGCACTGGATGCAGCGGGTCATGACCGTCTTGACGATCGGACCCATATTCTTCTCGGTGACGGCGCGCTTGTTTTCGTCATAGCGCGACGAGCCGCGGCCATAGGCCACCGACTGGTCCTGAAGATCGCACTCGCCGCCCTGGTCGCAGATCGGGCAATCCAGCGGGTGGTTGATGAGCAGGAACTCCATCACCCCTTCGCGGGCCTTCTTGACCATTTCGCTGTCGGTGCGGATTTCCTGGCCTTCCGTGGCCGGAAGCGCGCACGAAGCCTGCGGCTTGGGCGGTCCAGGCTTCACCTCGACCAGGCACATGCGGCAATTGCCGGCGATGGAAAGGCGCTCATGATAGCAGAAACGGGGGATTTCCTTCCCCGCCTGCTCGCAAGCCTGGAGGACTGTGGCGCCCGCCGGGACTTCGAGTTCTACGCCGTCTACTTTGACCTTCGGCATGGTTACTCCGCTGCCTCCATGACGGGGGCACTACCCTTGTTCTCGTTGATCCGGCGCTCGATTTCCGGACGGAAGTGCCGGATCAGCCCCTGGATCGGCCATGCCGCCGCGTCGCCGAGCGCGCAGATGGTGTGGCCTTCAACCTGCTTGGTCACCTGGAACAGCATGTCGATTTCGCTCTGGTCGGCGTCGCCGGTGCGCAGACGCTCCATGACGCGCCACATCCAGCCGGTGCCTTCGCGGCACGGCGTGCACTGGCCGCAGCTCTCATGCTTGTAGAAGTAGGAGAGACGCGAAATGGCGCGGACGATGTCGGTCGACTTGTCCATGACGATGACGGCGGCGGTGCCAAGGCCGGAGCCCAGCGCACGCAGGCCGTCGAAATCCATCGGCGCGTCCATGATCTCCTTTGCGGGAACCAGAGGCACCGACGAACCGCCGGGGATGACCGCGAGCAGATTGTCCCAACCGCCACGAATGCCGCCGCAATGGCGGTCGATCAACTCGCGGAACGGGATCGACATCGATTCCTCGACGACGCACGGCTTGTTCACATGGCCGCTGATCTGGAACAGCTTCGTGCCGCGGTTATTCTCGCGACCGAAGCCGTTGAACCAGGCCGCGCCGCGACGCAGGATCGTCGGCGCAACCGCGATCGATTCCACATTGTTCACAGTGGTCGGGCAGCCATAGAGACCTGCGCCCGCCGGGAAAGGCGGCTTCAGGCGGGGCTGGCCCTTCTTGCCTTCGATGCTTTCGATCTGCGCGGTTTCCTCGCCGCAGATGTAGGCGCCCGCGCCGCGATGGACGAAGACGTCGAAATCATAGCCCGAACCGCAGGCATTCTTGCCGATGAAGCCCTTTTCATAGGCCTGTTCGACGGCGGCGAAGAGCACCTTCGCCTCATAGATGAACTCGCCGCGAATATAGATGTAGGCGGCACGCGCCCGCATCGCGAAACCGGCGATCAGCGCGCCCTCGATCAGCTTGTGCGGATCGTGGCGAATGATTTCGCGGTCCTTGCACGAACCCGGTTCGGATTCGTCGGCGTTGATGACCAGGAAGCTGGGACGGCCGTCCTTGCTTTCCTTGGGCATGAAGCTCCACTTCATGCCGGTCGGGAAGCCGGCGCCGCCACGGCCGCGCAGGTTCGACGCCTTGATGGTGTCGATGATCGCGTCCTGGCCGATTTCCATCAGCTTCTTGGTATTGTCCCAATCGCCACGCTTCATCGCGGCGTCGACGCCCCAATCCTGGAAGCCGTGGACGTTGGTGAAGATGCGGTCCTTGTCGGACAGCGGCCCGACGAAGGGGGCCGGAGTCGGAGCTGCTGCGGGTGCATCGGTCATGCCGTCGCTCCTTCGTTCCATTGACCGCGATAGTCGTGATTTTCGCCGACCATCTCCTTGAGGGTGGTCGGGCCACCTTCCGGCGCGCTGGTCTGACGATCGATCTGCGGGCCGATCTTGGGCTGGCCGCCGGCGGCCAGCGTTTCCAGGATGGCGATGGTGCTGTCGTAGGTCAGATCTTCGAAATTATCGTCGTTGATCTGGACCATCGGCGCGTTGGCGCAGGCCCCAAGGCATTCGACCTCATTGAGGGTGAACAGGCCGTCGGGGGTCGTGCCGCCCTTGACCAGGCCCTTGTTCTTGCACGCGGCGAAGACATCGTCCGACCCGCGCAGCATGCACGGCGTCGTGCCGCAGACCTGCACATGATAGCGGCCGACCGGCGCCAGATTGTACATGGTGTAGAAGGTCGCGACCTCATAGACGCGCATGTACGGCATATCGAGCTGGCGCCCGATATATTCCATGACCGGAACCGGCAGCCAGCCATTGGTCTGCGTTTCCGCACCGACCTGACGCTGGGCCAGGTCGAGCAGCGGCATCACCGCCGACTGCTGGCGACCGGCGGGATAGCGCGCGATGACCTTCTTGGCCTGCTCGGCATTTTCGGGCGTCCACTCGAACGCGCCCCAGCGCGCGCGGGTTTCGGCCTCATCGGGGATATGAACTGCGTCAGCCATTATCGGTCACATTCTCCGAACACGATGTCCATCGCGCCCAGTACAGCGGTTGTATCGGCCAGCATGTGGCCCTTCATCATGAAGTCCATCGCCTGCAGATGGCTGAAGGCGGTCGGGCGGATCTTGCAGCGATAGGGCTTGTTGGAGCCGTCGCTGACCAGATAGACGCCGAATTCGCCCTTGGGGCTTTCGGTCGCCACATAGACTTCGCCCGCGGGGACGTGGAAGCCCTCGGTATAGAGCTTGAAGTGGTGGATCAGCGCTTCCATCGACTTCTTCATCTCGCCGCGCTTGGGCGGGGAGACCTTGCGGTCGAAGCTGGCGATCGGCCCTTCGGGCATCTCGTTGAGGCACTGCTTCATGATGCGCGCGGACTGGCGCACTTCCTCGACGCGGACCATGAAACGGTCATAGCAGTCGAACGCAGTGCCGACCGGAACGTCGAAGTCCATGCGGTCATAGACGTCGTAGGGCTGCGCCTTGCGGATGTCCCAGGCGATGCCCGAGCCACGCAGCATCGGGCCGGAGAAGCCCCACTTCAGCGCGTCTTCCTTGCTGACGATCGAAATGTCGACATTGCGCTGCTTGAAGATGCGGTTGTCGACGACCAGGCTCATCGCGTCCTCGAACAGGCGCGGCAGACGGGTGTCGAGCCAGTCGGCGATGTCGGTCAGCAGCTTGAGCGGCACGTCCTGATGCACGCCGCCCGGCCGGAAATAGGCCGAGTGCATGCGGGCGCCCGACGCGCGCTCGAAGAAGTTGAGGCAGTCCTCGCGAATTTCGAACAGCCACAGGTTCGGCGTCATCGCGCCGACGTCCATGACGTGCGAACCCAGGTTCAGCATGTGATTGCAGATGCGGGTCAGTTCCGCGAAGAACACGCGCAGATATTGCGCGCGCAGCGGCACTTCCAGGTTCAGCAGCTTTTCGACCGCCAGGACATAGCTATGCTCCATGCCGAGCGGCGAACAATAGTCCAGCCGGTCGAAATAGGGCAGCGCCTGCATATAGGTTTTGTGCTCGATCAGCTTTTCGGTGCCGCGATGCAGCAGGCCGACATGCGGGTCGCAGCGCTCGACGATTTCGCCGTCCAGTTCCATGACCAGACGCAGAACGCCGTGCGCCGCAGGGTGCTGCGGACCGAAGTTGATCGTGTAGTTCTGGATTTCCGTGTCACCATAGGCCGGGTCGGCCGCATCGGTGACATGATCCATCTTTTCGAGATAGTCGGACATCAGGCCTTACCTTCGGGCTTGGCAGCCCCCTTGCCTTCATCGGTTTCGGCGGCGGGCTTGGCCGGCGCGTCGGCCGACTTTTCCTCGGCCTTCTTGTTGGCGGCATCGCCAGCACCGGTGTCGGCCTTGCTTTCCGTCGCCTTGGGCGTGGGTGCGGCTGCGGGCGCAGCAGCAGGTGCTGCGGCCTTTTCGTCACCCGGCAGCACGTACTGCGCGCCTTCCCAGGGCGACATGAAGTCGAAGCTGCGGAAGTCCTGGGCCAGCTTCACCGGCTCATAGACGACGCGCTTGTCTTCTTCGGAATAGCGCAGCTCGACATAGCCGGTCAGCGGGAAGTCCTTGCGCTGCGGATGCCCCTTGAAGCCATAATCGGTCAGGATGCGACGCAGGTCGGTATTGCCGTCGAAGATGACGCCATACATGTCGAACACTTCGCGCTCCAGCCAGCCGGCGACCGGCCAGAGGTGCGTGACGGTCGGCACCGGCGTATCCTCGTCGGTCGATACCTTCACGCGAACGCGATGGTTCCGCGTGACGCTCAGCAGATGGTAGCAGACCTCGAACCGGTCCGGACGCTCCGGATAGTCGACGCCGGCGATTTCCATCAGCTGCTGATAATGGCCCATGTCGCGCAGCGCGACCATGGCGTTGGCCAAATCCTCGCGCACGACGGTAAAGCTCAGTTCGTCGGCATGGTCGACGGTTTCGACCAGCATCGAACCCAGCAGGGCGGCGATTTCCTCGGCAATCCCCTCGGGGTTCACGATCTTGGGTGCAGAATGGCCCATATTAACGCTCAATCGTCCCGATCCGGCGGATCTTCCGCTGCAGCTGCATGATACCGTAGAGCAGAGCCTCGGCAGTCGGCGGGCAACCCGGCACATAGATGTCGACCGGCACGATGCGGTCGCAGCCACGGACCACCGAATAGCTATAGTGGTAGTAACCACCGCCATTGGCGCAGCTGCCCATCGAAATCACATATTTCGGGTTGGACATCTGGTCGTAGACCTTGCGGAGCGCCGGAGCCATCTTGTTGCACAGCGTGCCGGCGACGATCATCACGTCCGACTGACGCGGAGACGCGCGCGGCGCGGCGCCGAAGCGCTCCATGTCGTAGCGCGGCATGTTGACGTGGATCATTTCCACCGCGCAACAGGCGAGACCGAAGGTCATCCACCACAGCGAACCCGTGCGGGCCCACTGGAACAGTTCCTCGGTCGAGGTGACAAGGAAGCCCTTGTCGCTGACTTCACTGCTGAGCGCGTTGAAGAAGTCCTGGTCGGGCTGCGTCCCCATTGGCGGCATGGTGCCGGGAATGGGGCTGGTCAGTTCTACTCCCAATCGAGTGCTCCCTTCTTCCACGCATAGACGAGGCCGAGCACCAGCTCCGCTATGAAGATCATCATCGTCGCCCAGCCGGCCCAGCCGATCTGGTCAAGGCTCACCGCCCAGGGAAAGAGGAATGCCGCTTCCAGGTCGAAAATGATGAACAGGATGGCGACAAGGTAGAAACGCACGTCGAACTGGCTGCGCGGCTCTTCAAATGCGGGGAAGCCGCATTCATATTCGGACAGCTTGGCAGGATCGGGCTTGTGCGCACCGGTCAGGCGGCCAACCAGCATCGGCAAGAAGACGAAGGTGCTGGAGAGCAGCAGAGCGATCCCGAGAAAGATCAGGATCGGCAGATATTGGCTGAGATCGACCAATGGAATCCCCTGGGCGAAAATTGTTCTGGGGGGCCTTTAGGCCTGCTGCATATGCGAAGCAAGGGGCGAACCTATGAGAATGATTCGCAACAATTGCAAAGGCTTGATCGCGTTACCAAAAGCGCAAGAGACGATTGCCGCAGACACAAAAAAACAGGCGCCGGACCACCTTTGGAAGCCCGAAGACTCGCCGCGGTGGGCCGACGCCCTTTGCTCTTAAATCAGAAGCTTAGCAGAGCCCGATTCACGCCATCGGCGGAAGCGCGGAGCGCCTCCCCCAATCGCGACCAGGCTCTTAGCGCAGCGCGCCTGCGACCAGCTTGTGCAGCTTGCTGTGGGTCGCGTCATTGCCGGCGATCACTTCCTTGCGGTCGATCATCTGGTCGCCGCCGCGGAAGTCGCTGACGAAGCCACCAGCTTCGCGCACCATCAGGATGCCAGCCGCCACGTCCCAGGGCTGGAGGCCGCTTTCCCAGAAGCCGTCATAGCGGCCCGAGGCGACATGGGCGAGGTCGAGCGAGGCGGCACCGAAGCGACGCAGGCCGGCGACCGAAGGCGCCACCGCACCGAAGATGCGCGTCCATTCGGCCATGTTGCCATGACCCATGAACGGAATACCGGTGGCGATCAGGCAGTCGGCGAGGTCACGACGGGCCGAGACGCGCAGGCGCTGATCATGACGCCAGGCCCCGCGATTCTTTTCCGCCCAATAGCTTTCGTCGGTGACCGGCTGGTAGATCAGGCCCGAGGTCACTTCGCGCTTGCCGCCGAACAACGGCTCCTCGACCGCGATCGAGATGGCGAAGTGCGGGATGCCATGCAGGAAGTTGGTGGTGCCGTCGAGCGGATCGATGATCCAGCGCGGCTTGTTGGGATCTCCTTCGATTACCCCGCCCTCTTCCAGCAGGAAGCCCCAGTCGGGACGCGCCTTCTGCAATTCCTCGACCAGCGTCTGTTCGGCCTGCTTGTCGGCCTTGGACACGAAGTCCGCCGGCCCCTTGCGCGATACCTGCAGATGCTCGACCTCGCCGAAGTCGCGGCGCAGCTTGGAGCCGGCCTTGCGGGCGGCGCGTTCCATGACGGTGAGAAGGCCGGAATGGGATACCATGTAAAATCTCCGCCGCCCCGGTGGGCGGCCTTTGCTTTATTTCTTGGGGGCGGGCTTGGCGGCGGCCGGACGATAGCCACAGGTGCCGGCGATCACCGCCAGCATCTGCGAGGGATCCTTGCGGTTCACCTTGCCCGGATTGCCCGCGATCACCTTGTCGGTCGCCGCACTGATCTGCGACAGCGAATTGCTGTAGAGGCATTCGAACAGCGCGGTCTTGACCGGCTGTTCGACCTCCTTCGACTCCAGCGCGCTGCTGATGACCTGCAGCACATAGGCCGCACTGTCGATCTGCGCCTTGGACGGCTTGTTGACCGTCTGGGCAGGGAGCGCAGCCGGCACAGCGCCGATCGCGAGGATGGCGGCGACTGCCGTGCTGCGCCCGAACCGCATCAGTCGGCCCGCTTCACATATTCGCGCTCATAGACATCGACCACGATGCGCGTGCCGGTGACGATGTGCGGCGGAACCATGACGCGGACGCCATTATCGAGGATCGCCGGCTTGTAGCTGGCCGATGCGGTCTGGCCCTTCACCACGGCGTCGGCTTCGACGATGGTCGCTTCGACCGTCTCGGGCAGCTGGACGCTGATCGGACGTTCTTCATACATTTCCAGCATGACCATCATGCCGTCCTGCAGGAAGGCGGCGGCATCGCCGACCAGGTCCATCGGCAGGTTGATCTGGTCATAGGTTTCGGTGTCCATGAACACCAGCATGTCACCCTCGGGGTAGAGATACTGGAAATCCTTGGTGTCGAGGCGGATGCGCTCGACGCTCTCGGCCGAGCGGAAGCGGACATTGTTCTTGCGGCCATCGATCAGGTTCTTCAGCTCCACCTGCATATAGGCGCCGCCCTTGCCGGGCTGGGTGTGCTGAATCTTGACGGCGCGCCACAGGCCACCCTCATATTCGATATTGTTGCCGGGACGAATGTCCACGCCGCTGATCTTCATGGGAAGAGCCTGCCTATATGTCTGAATGTGGAAAAGAGCCGGCCTCTGCGAGGCTGGCCGCGCCTTTACCGCGAGACGGCGCCAAGGGCAAGAGGGCGGCGTTTCCGCTTAACTTCGCACATTTCCCGCACATTTTGAAATTCGCTTTCCTACTTGAGCAATTTTCGGTCGCGGCTGGCCCCGATGATAGCCGATCGCGGGCCGATAGGACAGGTCATTGGCCGACCAGCAGCGGATAGGGATTGACCGGCTGGCCACCATACCAGGGATCAGCCGGCGCCATGCGGTTAACGGCGAAATGGAGGTGCGGCGCGGCGGGATCGGCATTGCCGGTGCTGCCCACGGTCGCGATGCGCTGCCCGCGCCTGACCGCCTGCCCTTCGTGCAGGCCGGGCGCATAGCTGTCGAGATGGGCATAATAATAGAGGGTGTGCCCGTCGGGCGCGCGTTCATAAAGGGTGCGGCCACCCACCTCGCTCCAAAAGATCTTCTCGATCCGGCCGTCGGCAGCGGCCAGCACCGCCCTGCCCCGCGCCGCCATGATGTCGATCGCATCATGCGGGCGGGCGCCGCCTGCCCGCGCCTGGGTGAAGGTGTCGGTGAGCGCGGACGCCGGCACGCCCTCCACCGGGATCAGCAGCGCGCCGTTGCTGACGGTTGGCGGCGCGGATGCAACGGATCGCACCGGCGCATCGGCCGGGACGATCCGCACGCAATAGCGGGCGAAGGCGATGCAGAGCAGCAGCGCGACCGCGACACCGCCCCACAGCCGGACGTTCATGCCTGGAACTTCGCCTTGACGCCGCTCTTCACCATCTGCGCCAGCCGCGCGGCATCCCAGTTGGTGAGGCGGATGCAGCCATGACTTTCGGTGCGGCCGATCAGTTGCGGCTCGGGCGTGCCATGGATGCCATAATGATCCTTGGACAGATCGATCCACACGACGCCGACCGGGCCGTTGGGACCGGGTTTCAGCACCGCCTTCTGATCCTTCGACGCGGCATCCCAGAACAGGTCGGGATTATAATGGAAATCGGGATTGCGGCTGACGCCCTTGATCGTCCATTCGCCCAGCGGCAGCGGATCATGCTGTGACCCGGTGGTGACCGGGAATTGCGCGATCAGGCGGTTGTCCGCGCCATAGACCTTGAGCAGCCCTTCCGACTTGTCGACCACCAGATGGTCGGCCTGTGGCTGGTCCCTGGCGACGCCCAGGCTGGCGAGCGTTTCGCCCCAGCCACGCTCGTCGCCCTCGATCCGTGCCACTGGCTGGTTGGCGATCGCCGGCACACGGACGGTCGCACCAGCAGCGACCTTCGTATCGGGCGGGTTCATGCCGGTCAGCACTTCGGGCGTGGTGTGGAAGCGCTCCGCCAGCTTTTCGAGCAGGTTGCGATAGGTAAGCACGGGCAGGCTCGCCTGATTGTTCAGGCCCTTGGGGATGTCGAAGAAGGGCCCGCGGGCAAAACCGTCGGGAATGCGCACCAGCCAGGTGGTCGGCTTCGCCTCCCCCTCCAGCAGCGCGGCCGAGGTCTTCTGGTCATAATCGCCAGTGACCGGCAGCTTGTTCGCCTCCTGGAAGCCGCGCAAGGCCGCCTTGAAGCTTATCCCGTCCTTGCCGTCGATCACGCCGGGCGAGAAGCCCCAGCGATCGAGCGCCACCTGCGCCTGCAATATCTGGTTGGGCTGCCAGGGCTTGCCGCCGGGTTCCTCCACGACCTGGAAAGCATAGGCAGCCGAAGGGTCGGGCGCGGCCTGTGTCTGGTTGATCGGTGTCTGGTTGGTTGGAGCGGCTGGCTGGCTTTCATTGGCGTCGGTGGTCGACACATTGCAGGCCGCGCACAGCAGCGGCAGGCCGAGAAGACGATATTTCAAGGCGATACTCTCCCACATCATGGAAGAGACAACGCAGCAGGCGGCAGAAAGCTGCCTGTGCCGCTGCGATCAGATGGCTTCGGCCTCCGCCTTGGCCTTCTCGCGCTCGCGTATCCCCTCCAGATCGCGATCGAGGAAATAGTTGAGGAAGGTGCGGATGGCCGCGATCGCCCCGAGCTTGCCGATTTCCGCCCAGGTCGGGGCGATGCTGGTTTCCACGATATCAGCCGCAAGCTGGAAACTCAGTCCGGCGACCGCCCAGCGGCCAAAGCTCATCCAGACCGGCATGAGCTTCGATTCGTCCGCCTTGAAAAGCAGCAGCCCGGTCAGGCCGATCGCACCCTGAACGGAGCCGATGGCGATCGCCAGGATCGCCAGCAGATTGACCAGCAGCGCGACATATTCCGCCAACTGATGGACGAATTCTTCCAACGCCATGCCCAGCACCCCTTGCCCGATTGCAGGGATGCTGGCCCGGCGGCGGCCCTTTGCCTATCGGGATAAACCCGCGATTAGGCGCCGCCCAGCACCGACGCGAAGGCGGCGACCCCGGCCTTGGGCCCTTCGGGGTGATTCCACACCGTGCCGCTGACCGCCAGGAAGTCGGCGCCTGCCGCGATCAGGGGGGCGGCATTGTCCGGCGTGATGCCGCCGATCGCGACGCAGGGCAGTTCGAACAGGGTGGTCCACCAGCCCAGGATCGACGGTTCGGCGCGGTGCGTCGTTTCCTTGGTCGTGGTCGGGTAGAAGGCGCCGAAGGCGACATAGTCGGCTCCCGCCTCGCCCGCTTCCATCGCCAGATGGCGGCTGTCGTGACAGGTGACGCCGATCTGGACCTTGGGGCCAAGCTGCTTGCGCGCCTCGCGCGGGTCGCCATCTTCCTGCCCCAGATGGACACCATCAGCGTTCAGCCGCTTGGCAAGGCCGATGCTGTCATTGATGATGAAGGCGACCTCGCGCTCGGCACAGAGCGCTTGGATCGGCCCGGCGAGTGCCGCGATGGCATGATCGTCGATCCCTTTGAGGCGCAACTGGAAGGCGGCGACCTTGCCGCCGTCGAATGCCTGGGCGAGCTGATCGACGAAAGTCTCGTCGATCGCCGGCGGCGAAATCAGATAGAGTTGGCAAGCGGGGCGAAAGCCCTTTTCGAACTGCTCGGCAAAATGGGGGTCGAGCGCCAGTTCTTCGTCAGTGAAATCGGTCATGCGCGCCTTATAGCCGCTCGCGCGGCCGCGCCAAGTGCGGCTATGACCGCGATCACAATACCGAAGGATATTCCATGCGCCATGCTTTCGCCGCCCTGCTGCTCCTGTCCGCCGCGCCCGTGCTGGCGCAGGAGGCGCCGCGGCCGCGCGCGCGGGAGGCAGGCGTGACCGTCGGCATCCTCCAGCCCGGCCCGCTCAACGCGATCACCGATGTCGCGGGGGTGAAGGTGGGCCAGGTGACGCTGCCGCGCAGCAAGGACGTCAACACCGGCGTCACCGCGATCCTGCCTCATGGCGGCAACCTGTTCCAGGACAAGGTGCCGGCCGGCTTCGTCGCCTATAATGCGTTCGGCAAGTTCATGGGATCGACCCAGGTGGCCGAACTGGGCGAGATCGAGACGCCGATCCTGCTGACCAATACGCTGAACGTGGCGGAGGCGAGCGCAGCCTCGGTCGAATGGACGCTGGCGCAGACCGGCAATGAGGAGGTGCGGTCGGTCAATGCCGTGGTGGGCGAGACCAATGACGGCATGCTCAATGACATTCGCGGGCGGCATGTCACCATCGCCGACGCGCGGCGCGCGATCGAGAGCGCCAAGGCCGGCCCGGTCGAGGAAGGCGGCGTGGGCGCGGGCACCGGCGCGGTGGCGTTCGGCTTCAAGGCGGGGATCGGCACATCCTCCCGCAAGCTGCCTGCGTCGCTCGGGGGCTGGACCGTGGGCGTGCTGGTCCAGGCCAATTATGGCGGGGTGCTGACGATCGCGGGCGTGCCGGTGGGGGTGAAGCTTGGCCGCTACGACTATCGCCAGCAGGTGGAGGAAAAGAAGGCGGACGGATCGGTCGTGATCGTGATCGCGACCGATGCGCCGCTGTCCGACCGCAACCTGCGCCGCGTCGCCGAGCGCGCCTTTGGCGGCATCGCGCGGACCGGGTCGAGCTTCTCCAACGGGTCGGGCGACTATGCCATCGCCTTCTCCACCAGCGATGCAGTGCGGCGCACGACGGCGAAGCGCAATGCCGTGGCGGCGGTCGATGACCTGCCCAATGACCGCATCTCGCCGCTGTTCCAGGCGACGATCGAGGCGACCGAGGAAGCGGTGTTGAACGCGCTGTTCAGGGCGCAGACCGTGGCCGGCAATCGCGGGACGGCAGAGGCCCTGCCGCTCGACAAGGTGCTGCCGATGCTGAAGCGCACGCGCTGAAGGCAGCGATGAAGGCGACTGGATCGTCAAGCCGGTGGGCAAGGTAGCGGATCGTGCGCCGACCTGCCTTGGCCGGTGGGTCGAGCGCGATGACGACGTTGGGATGGGCGACCAGCGCGCCGTTGAAGAGGCCTGCCGCCTTGAGATCGGCCAGCGTCCAGTCGTCGCGCAGCCCTGCGACTTGCGACCAGGGGATGGAGAGGCTGCGCAGCTTGCCCACAGGCCAGACCAGCCCGTCCGGGCCGATCCGCACCGGATGGTCGCGGAAGGATCGGATGAAAAGGATGAACCAACCGATCGTGGCGAGGCTCAGCAGCGAAAGGACAAGCGCCGCGCGCGGGCTCCACAGCGCGACCAGCAGATGGACCACGGACGTCTCGACGACCATCAGGCCCAATAAAACCCAGAGCATCGGCGCGACCGCGCGATGATAGGAAAAGACGGCGCCGGCGGGATTTTCCCTCTGCCCGGCGCCGTCCATATGCGTCAGGCCGCGACCGGGGTCTTGGTGGCCGAAGCAGCGTAGATCTCGTCGATCGCGCCGCCCAGCGACGCGTTGAATTCGTCGTCGCTCATCTGGTGGCGCAGGTCGTTCAGCAGCGCGCGGCTGAAGCTGGCGATGATGCCGCGATTCTTGGCCAGTTCGGCGCAGGCTTCGGTGCGGCTGAAGCCACCCGACAGGGCGACGACGCGCAGCACCTTGGGATGATCGACCAGCGGATCGAACAGGCCGGCCTTGGCGGGCAGCGAGAGCTTGAGCATCACCTGCTCGCCTTCGGGCAGGGCGTCGAGCTGCTTGAGGATTTCCTCGAGCAGGATCTGGTCGGCCTCGGCGCGTTCGGGCGACTTGATGTTCACTTCGGGTTCGATGATCGGCATCAGGCCGCCGGCCAGCACTTGGCGGCCGACTTCGAACTGCTGCGCGACCACGGCGGCAATGCCCTCACGGTTGGCGAGGTTGACGACCGAGCGTTCCTTGGTGCCGAACACGCCCAGGCCCTTGGCGCGGGCGAGCAGCGCGTCGAGTTCGGGCATCGGCTTCATCAGCTGCACGCCGTTCGCCTCATCCTCCAGCCCCTTGTCGATCTTGATGAAGGGCACGACGCCGCGTTCGAGCAGCGCGGTCGGGGTCGGCTTGCCGTCGACGGTGCCGTCCATGGTGCGCTCGAACAGGATCGCGCCCAGCACCTTGTCGCCGGTGAAGGCGGGCGAAGTGATGACACGGCTGCGCATGCCATGGATCAGGCCGAACATCTCCTCGTCATTGCTCCAGGCGCTTTCTTCGACGCCATAGCCCTTGAGCGCCTTGGGCGTGGAACCGCCGCTCTGGTCGAGCGCGGCGATAAAGCCCTGACCGTCGGAAACCTTCTTGACCATGTCCTGATCCAGCATCTGCACATACCTTCTCTTGGGGCGCGCCGCCCCCTCGGCAGCGCGGAAAGATGGAAGCCATCGGGCAAACCCGAGGGCATGACTGTAGCGCGCCGTCAGGCCCGCCGGTATCCGGGCTGTTAGCTAGTCCCATGTCGCACCGCAAGATGCTTGACCCCGCGCGGCGACGGGGCGGCCGCCAATATCGTTGGCGCGTGCGAAAGTGCCTGATAGGCTGTGGCCAAAGGTCTGAATCGGGGGAAGAATGGGGATCGGGAAGATGCGGCCCGTCATGGCGGCCGCGCTGATGCTGGGGCTGCTCGATATCGGGGCGGCGCAGGCGGCGACCAAGCCGGTCGTCGGCGAGATGGCGCCGGATTTCGAGCTGACGCTGATCGACGGCAGCAAGGTGTCGCTGACGGAACTGAAGGGCCAGGTGGTGCTGCTCAATTTCTGGGCGACCTGGTGCGTACCGTGTCGCAAGGAATTACCGACGCTCGACAGCTATTATGGGCTCCAGAAGAAACATGGGCTGAAGATATTCGCGATCACGACCGAAGGATCGGTGCCGATCGCGCAGCTGAAGCAATTGTTCGCTGCGATGCACATCCCGTCGGCCAAAAGGATCAAGGGGCCTTATGGCCCACTGACCGGGGTGCCGACCAATTTCGTCATCGATCGGGCGGGCCGGCTGCGCTACGCCAAGTCAGGCGCGTTCGATCTGGAGGATCTCAATGCGCTGCTGGTGCCCTTGCTCAACGAACAGCCGCCCGCCTGAGGCCAATTTCCGTTGCATTGCACAATGAAATTTCCGTCATCGGGTTGAAAGCGCTTCCGGGGGTGACCATTAGGGCGGCATGACCCATTCTGCCGCCCTGCCCCTGCCGCGCGATGATGCGCCCCTGTCCCGCTTTGCCATATTGCTGATGGCGGTCGCGTGCGGGACGATGGTGGCCAACCTCTATTATGCCCAGACACTGATCGACGTGATCGGGCCGGAGATCGGCATGTCGGCCGGGGTCGCAGGCCTCATCACCACGCTGACGCAGCTTGGCTATGGCCTGGGCATCATCCTGGTGGTGCCGCTGGCCGACCTGTTCGAGAACCGGCGGATCGTGCTGATATCGGCGGTGGCGACGGTGCTGGGCTGTATCGCCATCGCCCTGTCCAATGGTCCCGCGACCTTCCTGATCGCGTCGGTCATGACCGGCGTCGGCGCGACCGGCGTGCAGGTGCTGATCCCGCTGGCCTCTCACCTCGCCCCACCCGAGCGGCAGGGGCGCGTGGTCGGCACAGTGATGAGCGGGTTGCTGTTCGGCATCATGCTGTCGCGGCCGATCGCCAGCTTCCTTGCTGGTTCGATGGGCTGGCGTGCGACCTTCCTGCTGTCGGCCGGGGTGATCGCGCTGGTCGCGATCGCGCTGCTGATCGCCTGTCCGCAGCGCCGGCCCAAGGGCGGCATGCATTATGGCGAAGTCCTAAGCTCCACCTTCTCGCAGCTTGGCAAATATCGCGTCGTGCGGATGCGCGCCTTCTACCAGGCCTCGATGTTCGCGGCGTTCAACCTGTTCTGGACCGCCGCGCCGCTAAGCCTGATCCATGACTTTGGCCTGGGCCATAACGGCATCGGCGCCTTTGCGCTCGCTGGCGCAGGCGGCGCGCTGGTGGCGCCGGTGGCGGGCTGGCTGGCGGACCGGCGCCTGACCGGCCCGGCCTCGCTCGGCGCGCTGATCGCGCTATCGATCGGCTTCCTGCTGGCGGACTGGACGGTGGCGGCGGGCAGCCTGATCGGCTTCACCATCATGGCGGTGCTGATCGATGCGGCGGTGCAGGTCAGCCAGATCACCGGGCAGAAGCTGATCTTCTCGCTCGATCCCCATGCGCGCGGCCGGATCAACGCGGCCTATATGACGGTGATGTTCGTGGTGGGGGCGCTGGGATCGGTGATCGGGTCGACCACCTATGAAGCGGGCGGCTGGAGCCTGAGCGCGATCGCCGGTGCAGCGATTGGCGGCGTGGCCGCGCTGGTCTTCATCCTGTTCGACCGGGGCGCCAGCGCCACGCGCTGACGCCCCCGCCGTCAAAAGGCTTAGGCGTAGAGCGCCTTCACGCCCGGCAGTTCCTTGCCTTCCATCCATTCGAGGAAGGCGCCGCCAGCGGTCGAGATGAAGGTGAAGTCGGCGGCCGCGCCGGCATGGTTGAGCGCGGCGACGGTGTCGCCACCGCCCGCGACCGAGACCAGCTGCCCTTCCTTGGTGAGCGCCGCCGCGGTCTTGGCAAGGGCGACGGTCGCGGCGTCGAAGGGCGCGATCTCGAACGCGCCGAGCGGGCCGTTCCACACCAGGGTGCGGCAATTCTTGAGCGCATCGCCCAGCGCCTCGACCGCGGCCGGACCGACGTCGAGGATCATCTCGTCCTCGGCGACTTCATGGACGTTGCAGGTCCGGACCGACGGCGGGTTGGCGGCAAATTCCTTCGCCACGACCACGTCATAGGGCAGATGGATGATGCAGCCGGCTTCTTCCGCCTTGTCGAAGATGGCGTCCGCCGTGTCGGCCAGATCCTTTTCGCACAGCGACTTGCCGACATCGACGCCACGGGCATGGAGGAAGGTGTTGGCCATGCCGCCGCCGATGATCAGATGATCGACCTTGGTGACGAGATTGTTGAGCACGTCGAGCTTGGTCGACACCTTGGCGCCGCCGACGACGGCCGCGACCGGCTTGACCGGGGCACCGAGCGCGGCTTCGAGCGCGTCCAGCTCCTTTTCCATCGAGCGGCCGGCAAAGGCGGGCAGCTTGTGGGCCAGCCCCTCGGTCGAAGCATGGGCGCGGTGCGCGGCGGAAAAGGCGTCGTTGACATAGAGATCGCCGATCGCGGCGATCGCATCGACCAGCGCGGGGTCGTTCTTTTCCTCGCCGGCATGGAAGCGGGTATTTTCGAGGATGGCGATGTCGCCGTTGCGCATCACCTTGATACCGTCGGTCGCGGCTTCACCCTGGCAGTCGGGAATGAACTGCACCTCGCGGCCCAGCACCTGGGTCAGCGGACGGGTGATCTTGCTCAGCGAAAATTCCGGGTTCTTCTGACCCTTGGGCCGGCCGAAATGGGCCAGGATCAGCACCTTGGCGCCGCGATCGGCCAGTTCCAGGATAGTCGGCATCGCCGCGCGCAGACGGGTGTCGTCGCTGACCGAACCGTCCTGCATCGGCACGTTCAGATCCTCGCGCACCAGCACCACCTTGCCGGTGATGTCGCCCATGTCGTCGAGTGTCTTGAACGGCTTTGCCATGATCGCTCCTAGAATTTGGAATTATATTAGAAGAAAAACCCCGCCGGTTGATCCGGCGGGGCTGAGAAGGCTTAGAGGAACTTCGCCATGACACCCGAGGTGTCGATCATGCGGTTCGAGAAGCCCCATTCATTGTCGTACCAGCTGAGCACGCGGACCAGGTTGCCCTCGATCACGGCCGTTTCCAGGCTGTCGACGGTCGAGCTGCGCGGATCGCCATTATAATCGATCGAGACCAGCGGCTCGTCCGAATAGCCGAGGATACCCTTGAGCGGGCCGGATTCCGACGCAGCCTTGAGCAGGCCGTTGACTTCCTCGACCGTGGTGGCGCGGCTGGGGATGAACTTCAGGTCGACGACCGAGACGTTCGGGGTCGGCACGCGGACCGACGAACCGTCCAGCTTGCCCTTGAGCGCCGGCAGAACCTCACCCACGGCGCGGGCGGCACCGGTGGTGGTCGGGATCATCGACAGGGCAGCGGCGCGGGCGCGACGCATGTCCTTGTGGATCTGGTCCAGCGTGTTCTGATCGTTGGTGTAGCTGTGGATCGTGGTCATGAAGCCGCGTTCGATGCCGATCGAATCGTTCAGCACCTTGGCGAGCGGCGCCAGGCAGTTGGTGGTGCAGCTGGCGTTCGAGATGATGATGTCGTCGGCGGTCAGCTCGTCATGGTTGACACCGAAGACGACAGTCTTGTCGACATTGGTACCCGGTGCCGAGATGACGACGCGCTTGGCGCCGGCGGTCAGGTGGGCGCCGGCCTTGTCCTTGCTGGTGAAGATGCCGGTGCATTCCAGGGCGATTTCGACGCCCAGTTCGGCGTGCGGCAGGTTGGCGGGATCGCGCTCTGCCGTCACCTTGATCTTCTTGCCGTCGACCACCAGGAAATCGCCGTCGACGCTGACTTCGCCGGCCCAGTTGCCATGGACCGAGTCGCGCTTGAACAGCAGGGCATTGGCCTTGGCATCGCCCAGGTCGTTGATGCTCACCAGTTCCAGATCATGGTCGGTGCGCGAGAGGATGGCGCGCGCCACCAGACGACCGATGCGGCCGAAACCGTTGATTGCTACCTTCGTTGCCACTGCACTTGTCTCCCGGTTTGCGTGTAGGTCTTGGGCTCAGGCGCCGAGCGCGGCCTTGATCTGCGGAGCGATCTTGGCGGCGGTCAGGCCGAAATGGTCGTAGAGCACTTCGGCAGGGGCCGACGCGCCGAAGCTGTCGATGCCGAAGCGCAGGCCGTCAAGGCCGGTATAGCGTTCCCAGCCGAAGGTGGTGCCGGCCTCGATCGAGGCGCGCAGCACGCCGGCGGGCAGGATGTCGGCCTTGTAGGCGGCGTCCTGCGCGTCGAAATGGGCCCAGCTGGGCATCGACACGACGTCGGCGCCGATGCCCTGCTCTTCCAGCGCCTTTGCGGTGGCGACGGCGATCTCGACTTCCGAACCGGTGGCGAGCAGCACGACCTTGCGATCGGCGGTCGCGGCGACCAGGCGATAGGCGCCCTTGGCCGACAGATTCTCAGCTTTTTCCAGGCGCAGCTGCGGCAGGTTCTGGCGGGTCAGCGCCAGCACCGACGGGCCGGTCGCATCCTTGAGCGCCAATTCCCAGCACTCCGCCGTCTCGACGATGTCGGCCGGGCGATAGACGTCGAGGTTCGGGATCATGCGCATCGACATGACATGCTCGATCGGCTGGTGGGTCGGGCCGTCTTCGCCCAGACCGATCGAGTCATGGGTGAGGACGTGGATCACGCGCTGTTCCTGCAGCGCGGCGAGGCGGATGCCGGCGCGCATATAGTCGGAGAATACCAGGAAGGTGCCGCCATAGGGGATCACGCCACCATGCAGCGCCATGCCGTTCATCGCGCAGGCCATGCCGAATTCGCGGATGCCATAATAGACATAGCGGCCCGAATAATCGTCACGGGTCAGCGGGCCGGTCGACTTGGTCTTGGTGTTGTTCGAGCCGGTGAGGTCGGCCGAGCCGCCGACGGTTTCGGGCAGCAGATCGTTGATCGCGCCCAGCGCCAGTTCGCTGGCCTTGCGGGTGGCGACCTTCTGCGGGTTGGCGATCAGGCTGTCGATATAGGCGTCGAGCGAGAAGCCAGCCGGCAGTTCGCCCGCCATACGCCGCAAAAATTCAGCGCCTTCCGAAGCATTTGCCAGGCGACCTTCCCAGGCCTTGCGAACATCACCACCCTTGGCACCGATCGCCTTCCAGGCGGCGTCGATGTCGGCGGGGACGACGAAGGGTTCGGCGGTCCAGCCCAGGAACTCGCGGGCGGCGGCGACTTCGGCCTCGCCCAGCGCCGAGCCGTGGACGCCCGAGGTGCCGGCCTTGTTCGGCGCGCCATAACCGATCTTGGTGGCACAGGCGATCAGCGAGGGACGCGGATCGGCCAGTGCTTCGTCGATAGCGCGGCGGACATCGGCAACGTCATGGCCGTCGCACGACACGACATGCCAGCCGGTGGCGGCATAGCGGGCGCGGACATCTTCGTTGCTCGACAAATCGACGGCGCCGTCGATGGTGATCTTGTTGTCGTCCCACAGCACGATCAGGCGCGAGAGGTTGAGGTGACCGGCAAGGCCGATCGCCTCATGGTTGATGCCTTCCATCAGGCAGCCGTCGCCGGCGATCACCCAGGTGCGGTGATCGACCAGATCGTCGCCGAACTCGGCATTCAGGTGACGCTCGGCAATCGCCATGCCGACGGCGGTGGCAAGGCCCGAACCCAGCGGGCCGGTGGTCGCTTCGACCCCTGCCAGCTCGAAATTCTCCGGGTGGCCGGCGCAGGGGCTGTTGAGCTGGCGGAAGTCGCGGATGTCGTCCATCGTCGGACGGGCATAGCCGGTGAGGTTCAGCAGCGAGTAGATCAGCATCGAGCCATGGCCGGCCGACAGCACGAAGCGGTCGCGATCGGCCCATTTCGGCGCGGCCGGATCGAACTTCACATAATCCTTGAACAGCACGGTGGCGACGTCAGCCATGCCCATCGGCATGCCGGGATGGCCGCTGTTGGCAGCCTGCACGGCGTCCATGGAAAGCGCCCGGATGGCGTTGGCGAGCTGCGTGTCGGAAACGGTCATAGCGGGAAGATGTCTTTCATGACTGGCATGGAATGCCCGCGCGAACGGGCGAGTCGATTTGGGTTCCCTTTGTCGCGTCAATCCACATGCGTCAACCGCAGGCGGGGCGCGGCGCGCGGCAAGCCGTCCAAACAGCGCTTTTGCAAGGCGAAAACATTGGCTATGCAGAAAATATGGCAAGCGACCGCATGATGCAGGCGATCGGCACGCTGGAGCGCGCGATCAGTCGGCTTGAACAGAATGTGGCCAGCCTTTCGCAGGCTGTCCCCCATGGCAATTCCGGCATCGACCAGATGGCCGCCCAGGCGGCATTGCAATCGCTGGACGATCTGATCGGAGAATTGCGAGGGCGCACCGATGGCTGAAATCATGCTGCAGATCGCCGGCCGCCCCTATCAGCTGCGCTGCCGCGATGGCGAGGAAGCGCATATGGCGCATCTGGCCCAGATCATCGAGGACAAGGCCTATCAGGCGCAGCGCAGCACGCCGGGCCTGACCGAGGTGCGCACCTTGCTGTTCGCGGCGCTGTTCATGGCGGACGAACTCAACGAACTGAAGCGCGCCGCAGCCGGCCGACAGGAGCAACTGGCGCTGGATGGCGATGACGAACCGACCGCCCGCGCGGTCGAGGCGTTGGCTGCGCGCGTAGAAAAGCTGAGCGAGGCTCTTGCCGCCCGCGCCGCCGACGCCTAGATTGGCGGCGACGGGCACTGCCTGGTGCGAGCTTTAGCGAACATCCCTGAGGCGATAATCACATCCACGGGGGCTGTCCCTGGGCGGGCTCTGGCCCGATCTACATGGTCCCCACCTGACGTTGAGGCGTCAGAGGATATTCCAGCAAACGGCCAAGGCGGTCCCGTCACCCTCCTCTTCCCAGCAAAGGCACCCCATGCCCGACGACAGTGATGCCGCCGACAAGTCGACCCTGCGCGCGATCGCCCGGCAGCGGCGGCGCAACTTCGTCGCCTCGCTCGACGCGCTGACCCACAGGCTGGCGTTCAAGGCCGTCCCCTCCCCGCTCGCCCAGCGTATCGCCGACGCGCAGGTGATCGCACTCTACATGGCGCTGGATGACGAGGCGCCGGCGCAGCGTCTGGCCCCGCAACTGGGCGTTATGGGCAAGCAGGTGGCGTTGCCGCGCGTACTCGATCGGCTCGGCAGCATGGATTTCCTGCTGTGGCGTCCCGAGGACCAGCTGTTCCCCGGCCTGTTCGGCACCAGCCACCCCGAGCCGTCAGGCGGTGCGGTGGTGCCGGATGTCATCATCGCGCCGCTGCTGGGTTTCGACCAGCGGATGAACCGCCTTGGCCAGGGTGGCGGCTATTATGACCGCGCCTTTGCCCGCCATCCCGATGCCTTGCGCGTCGGCCTTGCCTGGTCGGCGCAGGAACTGGATGATGTGCCGGCCGACCCGTGGGATCTGCCGCTCGACATGATCCTGACCGAAACCGCCGTGATCGAGGCAGGCTGAACCCGATGAGCATCGACCCGCGCCATTATCATCAGCCCAGCTGGCGCAAGCCGGCCGGCATGTTCGCGATCCTGGGACTGATCCTGGGCTGGGCCGTGCTGGTCGGCAGCCTGTCGCCGCTGATCGGCCAGTTGCCGATGTGGGGCCAGGTGCCGGTCTATATTTTCCTGGGCCTGATCTGGATCTGGATCCTGCCGCTGCGGCGGCTGCTCGCCTGGATGGAAACGGGGCGCTGGCGTCAGGGTTAATCCCGATGCCCAGCCCATGGTGTTTCGCCTTATCCCTGAGCGTTAGGCGACCGTAACGGACGCATCGCGGCTCTGCGCGATGCAGGCGGCTCGCCGGAAACGGGGGCAACGGCATGTCCATGCGCCAGTCACCAGCATCGGCCGCCCATGCCGCGGACCGCCCCTCCTGTCATCCTGCATTCTCCGGGCGGCGCCACCCCGCACCGGTCTCAAGCCATGTCCGGTGGCGGGCGCACAGTGCAACAGGAGGATCCGATGGTTCCATTGAGCAAGCGACTATTTGCCGAATGTTTCGGCACATTCTGGCTGGTGTTCGGCGGGTGCGGCAGCGCCGTGCTGGCCGCCGCCTTTCCCGATGTCGGCATCGGCCTGCTGGGCGTGGCGCTGGCCTTCGGCCTCACGGTGCTGACCATGGCCTTCTCCATCGGTCATATTTCGGGCTGTCACCTCAATCCGGCGGTAACGATCGGCCTGTGGGCCGGCGGGCGCTTCCCGGCCCGCGACATCGCCCCCTATATCGTCGTGCAACTGGTGGGCGCGGTGATCGCAGCCGCCCTGCTGCTGTTCATCGCCAGCGGCCAGCCGGGCTATGAGCTGGCGCCCAACGGCCTGGCGGTCAATGGCTATGGCCTGCATTCGCCGGGCGGCTACACGCTTTCATCGGGGCTGGCGATCGAGATGGTGCTGACCTTCGGCTTCCTGAGCGTCATCCTGGGCGCGACCGACAGCCGCGCGCCGGCGGGCTTTGCCCCGATCGCGATCGGCCTGGCGCTGACGCTGATCCACCTGATCAGCATCCCGGTCACCAACACCTCGGTCAATCCGGCGCGCAGCACCGGCCCTGCCCTGCTGGTCGGCGGGCTGGCCCTGCATCAGCTCTGGCTGTTCTGGGTGGCGCCGATCATCGGCGCGCTGGCCGCCGGCGGCGTCTATCGCTGGCTCGCCAACGAACCGCTGCCGCCGCATGTGACCGGCGAGCACCTCTGAGACGAATCGTCACGGGCCGATACCGTTGGTGTCGGCCCGCCGCCAATGTCGATGTGAGGAAGAAGGGATCGCCTTGCGATCGGATCACTTCAAAGATGAAGTGGCGCGAGTGACGGGGCTCGAACCCGCGACCTCCGGCGTGACAGGCCGGCGCTCTAACCAACTGAGCTACACCCGCGCAGGGCGGCATCCTATCGTGACCCATGGCCACCAGATGATGCAAATCTGTTTACCTTCCGACTTTCCTGTCAGGGAAAGTGGCGCGAGTGACGGGGCTCGAACCCGCGACCTCCGGCGTGACAGGCCGGCGCTCTAACCAACTGAGCTACACCCGCGTTCGGTGTGGGCGGCCGTCTATGCGGGTCCGGCCAAGCTGTCAACCGTCCTCGCCATCAGTTTCTTCACTTGTTGCATTTTCTTTGCGACGGCTGACCGTCAGCGTCCCCTGTTCGAACAGGAAACCGGCAATGTCGGGCGTGCCGGCGGCGGCCACCACGGTCTGCACGATGATGAGCAACGGGACGCCGAGCAGCGCACCGGGCGTGCCCCAGACCCAGCCCCAGAAGGTCAGCGAGACGAGAATCAGCAGCGGGTTCATCGTCAGGCGACGGCCAAGGATGGTGGGCGTGATGACATTGGCCTCCACCAGATGGAAGCCGATCTGGAGAAAGGCGGGCAGCAGCGCCGTCCAGACATCGTCGAACACCATGAGGCCGCCCAGCGCCAGCAGCACGGCGGCCAGCATCGGCCCGAAATAGGGAATGAAGTTGAGCAATGCGACGATGCCGCCCCACATCCAGGGCGAGGGCATGCCGATAAGCCAGAGCGCCAGCGCCACGGCGAGCCCCAGGCACAGGTTGATGGTGGCGATCGTCATCACATAGGCGGAGGTCGCGTCGACCACATTCTGGATCACCCGCGCGACCGCCATGGCGCCGTCGAAACTGCCCCGGCTGTTGATCGTGCGGCGGCGCAGCCGGGTCCAGCCGGCAAGGAAGAAATAGATGATGAGCAGCGCAAACACCATCTGGATGATCGCGGACGGGGCGGAGGCGGCCGCGAACTGCAGCAGCGATCCGGGCGTTTCCACCGCCGCCCGGTGCGCGACCGATGCCGGCCCCGCGACCAGCATCTGGACGGTTTCGTCGACGAATCGCTGAGCCTGCGAATAAAAATCGATGAGCGGCGCCAGCGTCGCCTGAATCTTGGGTAGGCGCTGGGGCAGGATGCGGAACCAGTCGGTCGCCGGCACCACGATCAGCACCAGCGCGGTGTTGGCGACGCTGAGGAAGGCGACGACCGCCAGCAGCGCCGACAGGCCCGAGGGCAGCCCGCGCCGCTCCAGCCATTCGAGCAGCGGCACCAGCGCGATCGCGATCACCAGCGCGGCGGTCAGCGGCAGGAAAAATTCGGCCCCCGCGCGCAGCGCGAAGGGCAAGGCCAGCAACAGGCCGACGCCCGAGGACAAGGCGATCGACGCCAGCAAACGGTCGCGCCGCCGATTGACTTCCAGTTCCTCGTTGGTGGTCACGCCCGATCCGTCCCCTGTGCATTCGCCATGTTGCTCTGCACCCGGCGCTCCGGCCGGTCAAATGCCATCGGCGAATCGCATCAGGAAGACGGCAAACAGGGGCTTAACCAAATATTGGGGAGACTGGCCGTAGGAGATGCGGACATTCGATAAGGGGGATATCGCATGGCAAGAGGGTTGATCGCGGGACTGGGCCTGATCGCAGGCATGGCCGCATCCTGGCAGGCCGGGGCGCAGGATATGCGGCTCGACAGCCGGACCTTCGTCGAACGGGTGCAGGCCGACATCAATGGCCGCCCGCGCCGCACCATCGCCAATGCCGAACGCGCCATGTCGGGCGACCAGTTGATCGTCGTGGTCGACTGGCGCCATGAAGGCAGCCGGACGGCCCATGGGCTGACCGTGGTTCGCCAGGTGCCGCGCGGCACCCTGCTCGACCTGACCGATCCCGCCATGCAGGCATCGGTCGATGGCGGCGCCCATTGGGGCCGACTGGAGCAATTATGGCTGCCGACGCCGCTGGGCGGTGTCCGCCGCGCTACGCCCGAGGATATTACCCATATACGCTGGCGCCTGCCCGACAGCGTGGCACCGGGACAATCGGGACGGCTGACCTATCGGGCGCAGGTGCGCTGACGCAGGCTGGACCGGGGCGACAATGGCCGCCCCGGTCCCGTGCATTCATCAGCCCTCGAACAGCAGGACCGGCGTTTCCAGCAGCTTGCGCACCGCCTGGACGAAGCTGGCCGCGTCCCAGCCGTCGACCACGCGATGGTCGCAACTGATCGACAGGTTCATCAGCTTTGCCGCGACGATCTCCTTCCCCCGGAACATCGGCCGCTCGATCACCCGGTTGGGGCCGATGATCGCCACTTCGGGTCGGTTGATGACCGGGGTGGTGGCGATGCCGCCGAGGGCCCCAAGCGACGTCAGGGTCAGGGTGGAACCCGACAGTTCGGCCGACGTCGCCTTGCCGCTGCGCGCGGCGTCGGCGAGGCGGCGGATCTCGGTCGCGAGTTGCCAGACATTCCTGTCCTGCGCGTCGCGGATCACCGGGACCATCAGGCCCGCGTCGGTCTGCGTCGCCATGCCGAGATGGACGGCGCCATGGCGCGTCACCACGCCCGCCTCGTCATCATAACGGGCGTTGAGCATCGGGAAGTCGGGCAGCGTCCTGCAGATCGCCACGATCAGCAGCGGCAGCATGGTGAGCTTGGGCCGATCGCCGCGGTGCGCGTTGAGCTGCGCCCGCGCCTCCTCCAGCGCGGTGACGTCGATTTCCTCGACATAGGTGAAATGCGGGATGTGGCGCTTGGACGCGGCCATATTTTCGGCAATGCGGCGGCGCATGCCGATCACCTTCACCTGCTCGTCGGCGCGCGGTGCGGTACGGCCGGCCGGGCGATAGCCCTGCCCCGAACCGTAGAGGAGATAGGCGTCGAGATCGGCGTGGCGGATATGGTCGCCGTTCGGCTTCACCAGGGCGAGATCGACACCCAGTTCCCTGGCGCGTGCGCGGACGGCAGGGGACGCGAGGATGGGGGCGGCAACATCAGGCCCCCTCCCTTCCAGGGAGGGGTTAGGGGTGGGTACCGGCGAAGCCGGTGCTTCTGGCTCAACGGCAGGCAGCTCGCTTTGCTCGCCACCCACCCCCGGCCCCTCCCTGGAAGGGAGGGGAGCATCAATGGAGGCCTCGACCGTTTCGACCGACGGCACGGGCGCGGCAGCCGCCCCCTCGCCTTCCGTCTCGATCTCCACCAGCATCGATCCGATCGACACCTGATCGCCCGGCTCGCCGGCCAGGCGGACGACCGTGCCCGCGACCGGGCTTTCCATCTCGACCGTCGCCTTGTCGGTCATCATGTCGGCGATCGGCTGGTCTTCCTCGACCCGGTCGCCGACCTGGACGTGCCAGCCGACAATCTCCGCCTGCGCAATGCCTTCGCCGATGTCCGGCAGCTTGAAGGTGAATAGGGCCATCTTACTCTCCGTTCGTGTCGAGCGAAGTCGAGACACGTTTATCATAGGGCGGCGCTTCCGTTTCTCGACTTCGCTCGAAACGAACGGAAGGGGTGCGGGATGGTCAGTCCCGCATGATCTTGTTGATGGCTTCGCGGATGCGCACGGGGCCGGGGAAATAGGCCCATTCCAGACTGTGCGGATAAGGCGTGTCGAAGCCGGTGACGCGCTCGATCGGCGCTTCGAGATGATAGAAACAGCGTTCCTGCACCAGCGCCGACAGTTCGGCGCCAAAACCGCTGGTCCGCGTCGCTTCATGCACGATCAGGCAGCGGCCGGTCTTCCTGACCGACGCCTCGATCGTGTCGATATCGAGCGGCACCAGGCTGCGCAGGTCGACGATCTCGGCATCGATGCCCAGCTTCGCCACGGTATTTTCGACGACATGGACCATCGTGCCATAGCAGAGGATGGTCAGCGCCGCGCCGGGGCGGGCGATCCGCGCCTTGCCAAGGTCGATGCGATAATAGCCCTGCGGCACCTGCGCATCTACATGGCCCGCCCAGCTCTTGGCCGGCGTGTCATAATGGCCGTCGAACGGGCCATTATAGATGCGCTTGGGCTCGAAGAAGATGACCGGGTCATTATCCTCGATCGCCGCGATCAGCAGGCCCTTGGCATCATAGGGGGTGGACGGGATCACCGTCTTGACCCCGGACACATGGGTGAAGATGCCCTCCGGGCTCTGGCTGTGGGTCTGGCCGCCGAAGATGCCGCCGCCAAAGGGCGAGCGCACCGTCATCGGCGAGATGAACTCGCCGGCCGAGCGATAGCGCAGCCGCGCCGCCTCGCTCACCAGCTGGTCGAGCGCGGGATAGATATAGTCGGCGAACTGGATTTCGGGGACCGGCCGCAGGCCATAGGCACCCATGCCGACCGCGACGCCGATAATGCCGCATTCGGTGATCGGCGTGTCGAACACCCGGTTCTTGCCATATTTCTGCTGCAAGCCCGCGGTGGCGCGGAACACGCCGCCGAAATAGCCGACATCCTCGCCCATCACCACGACATCGGGGTCGCGGCCCATCATCACGTCCAGCGCGCTGTTGATCGCCTGGATCATGTTCATCTGGACGGGTTCGTCCTGGCCGCCGGCGGCGACCGTTTCCATGCGCATGTCGTTCACAGCCCTGCCGCCTTCCATTCGTCGAGCATCTGCTGCTGCTGTTCCTTCAGGTGCCAGGGAATGTCCTCGAACACGTCCTGGAACATGCTTTCCATCGGATGGTGGAGGCCATGGCCCAATATGCCGTTCTTTTCGGCCTCGCGCGCGGCGTCGCGGACCATCTCGGCCAGTTCCTGGTCCATCGCGGCGTGGCGTTCCTCGTCCCAGATGCCCAGCGTGATGCAATGCTGCTTCAGCCGCGCGATCGGATCGCCGAGCGGCCATTTGCTGCTTTCCTCGGCCGAGCGGTAGGCGGTCGGATCGTCGGACGTGCTGTGCCCTTCGACGCGATAGGTGAAATGCTCGATCAGGGTCGGGCCGCCATTGGCGCGGGCGCGATCGGCGGCCCAGCGGGTGGCGGCATAGACGGCCAGCACGTCATTGCCGTCGACGCGCAGCCCGGCAATACCATAGCCGATCGCGCGCGCGGCGAAGGTGGTCGCTTCCGCCCCGGCAAAGCCGGAGAAGCTGCTGATCGCCCACTGGTTGTTCACCACATTCATGATGACGGGCGCGCGATAGACGCTGGCGAAGGTGCAGGCCGAATGGAAGTCGCCCTCCGCCGTGGAGCCCTCGCCGCACCAGGTGGCAGCGATGCGGGTATCGCCCTTGGCCGCGCTCGCCATCGCCCAGCCCACAGCCTGGGGATATTGGGTGGTGAGGTTGCCGGAGATGGAGAAGAAGCCGGCCTCGCGCGCCGAATACATGATCGGCAGCTGGCGCCCCTTCATCCGGTCGCCCTTGTTCGAGTAGATCTGGTTCATCATGTCGACGATGGACCAGTCCCGCGCGATCAATATGCCCTGCTGGCGATAGGAGGGGAAGCACATGTCGTCGCGCGACAGGGCAAGCGCGGCGCCGATCGACACCGCCTCCTCGCCGGTCGACTTCATGTAGAAGCTGGTCTTGCCCTGGCGCTGGGCGCGGAACATGCGGCCGTCGAAAGCGCGGGTCAGCGCCATGTAGCGCAGCATTTTGAGCAGCGTGTCCGCCGGCAGCTTGGGGTCCCAGGCGCCGACCGCATGGCCATCCTCGTCCAGCACGCGGACCAGCCCATAGGCGAAGTCGCGCATCTGCGACGGGTGGGTCGCCTCGTCCGGACGCGGCGCCGCGTCGGCCGCGGGAATGTCGAAATGGGTGAAGTCCGCGCTTTCACCGGGCCGCGCGGGCGGCTCGGGCACATGCAGCTGCAGCGGCGGCAGGTTGCGCCCCTGCCCGTCCGTCACAGCGCCGGATTCGATCGAATCGGTCATCCTGCCTCCTATTGTGCGTTGCAATAATATTGCTTGTGGCAATTATTATATTTCAACGCCGCGCAAGGCAAGCCTTACTGACCCAATTCCTTTTCGCCTGTCGCCTTCGCTGTCACCTCAGACGGCGACGGGCGCGGAAATATGGGCCTGCGGCGCATAATCCTGCACCTCGAAATCCTCGATCCCATAGTCGAAAATGCTTGAAGGCCGGCGATTGATCCGCAGCTTCGGCGCGCCCGCCGGGGTGCGGCTGATCTGCTCCTCCACCAGATCGGCATGGTTGAGGTAGAGATGGACGTCGCCGCCCTGCCAGACCACCTCGCCCGGTTCCAGATCGCATTGCTGGGCCAGCATCCGGGTGATCATCGACAGGCCAAAGATGTTGAAGGCAAAGCCCAATCCCAGGTCGCAGCTGCGCTGGAAGAGCAGGCCGTTGAGGCGGCCATCGGACACCTGGAACTGATAGGTCATGTGGCAGGGCGGCAAGGCCATCTGCGCGACTTCCGCGACATTCCAACCGGTGAAGAGCAGGCGGCGCGAACCGGGGTTGGTGCGAATCGCATCGACCAGCGCAGCGATCTGGTTGTGGCCCTGCGCCGCCCGGCGGAACAGGCCGTCGCCGACCGGCTCGTAGCGCGGCCAGTTCACCCATTGGGCGCCATAGACCGGACCGAGATCACCCCATTGCCGGGCAAAGGCTTCATCCTCGATAATTCGCGCCTCGAACGCGTCGCGGTCGATATCCTCGCCGGTCGCCTTGCGGTAGCTGTCGAGCGGCCAGTCGGTCCAGATATGGACATTCTGCTTCACCAGTTCGCGGATATTGGTGTCGCCGGTCAGGAACCACAGCATCTCGCGCGCGGCGACCTTCCAATAGACCCGCTTGGTGGTGAGCAGCGGCACCGCATCGTCGGCCAGCGAGAATCGCAGGGTCGCGCCCAGGATCGATCGGGTGCCAACGCCGGTGCGGTCAATCCGCTCGTCGCCATGGCGCCAGATATGGCGCATCAGGTCGAGATATTGCTCTTCATAATGGGGCGGCTGCGGCGACATGGCGTGCAAGGTCGGTGATCCTGGGATGGGAATGAATCTGGGCGTTCCGTCCATGTAGCATCCCCCCTGCCCCGCTGTCCCGACCAAAGGTCGCGCCATAACGGATGCGACTGCCGGCCCGGCCCGCTCCGTTCCGCCACTACGGATCATTCCGCGTCTCCGCTCCCGGCCCATTGCTGACAGGCTGCGTGCCTAGGGGGTGCGATGCTGACATTGGTGATTCTCGACGAGGACGGCCAGCCGCGCGACCGGCTGCACCCCGATGGCAACTGGCCCTGTCTGGTGGCTCATCTGCTGGCCAGCGATGCGCGACGGGTCATCCTGCACCAGCGGCGGCACAGTGCGGCGCCGCAGCCGGTCGACATCGCCCTGACCCGCAGCCTGCACCGCCGGCTGCGGGCGCTCGACATCCACCTAGCCGACCATCGGATCGACACGCCGAGCGGCTGTTTCAGCTTCCGCGATGCGGGTCTTTTGTAGAATTTTCAAAAAAGCGCATCAGGTGGCTTGCCAGCCCTCAAACCCCTCTCTATAGGCGCACTCCTGCCTTACGGGGCCGCCCCAAAAGCGGCTTCGGCACCGGTCGGGGAATAGCTCAGCCTGGTAGAGCACTGTCTTCGGGAGGCAGGGGCCGGAGGTTCGAATCCTCTTTCCCCGACCAACTTATTCGCCCGAACTTCGGTTCGGAACGATAAGCAGAAAAACCCCGGACTTCCATCGGAAGTACGGGGTTTTTGCGTTCTGTTTCCTTGCATGCCCTTTGGACCGCGGACCGACCGAGGGCATAACGAACCCGGTTCGGTACGCCCCCTGTCCTGACTTCAAGAGCCTATTACTTCTCGGTTGCCGGCACCGCCAATTTGGCAATCGCGTCGATCAAGTCGGCGACCTTGAAGGGCTTTTCGATCACCGGCACCGCATCGAACGCCTCGGGCAGATGATCGCGCCCATAGCCGCTGACGAACAGGAAGGGTATCGCCCGGTCCGCCAGGACACGCGCAACCTGCTCCACCCCCTCACCCTGGAGATTGCCGTCAAGCAGCACCAGGTCGCATTCTGCCTGATCGATCAGGGCCAGCGCATCGGCCACGGTCGCAGCCTGCCCGACGATATGGCCGCCCGCATCCTCCAGCGTCGCGGCCAGTTCGAAGGCCACCAGCGGCTCATCCTCGATCAGCAGCAGGCGGCGGCCGCCCAGATGCGCCTTGCCGTCACTGCCACTGCCGCTCGCGCCCTGTTCTCGAGGCGCCGGACGCGCCTTCTTGCGCAGGCGCGGGCTGGAGGCATAGGGCAGCGTCAGCGTCCATCCCATGCCCTCGGCGCCGTAATGGGGCTGGGCACTGCCGCCGTCGGAACGCAGGCTGCGCTCGATCAGCGCGGTGCCGAAGCCGCGACGGCTGGGCGGTTCGACCGGGGGGCCGCCGCGTTCGCGCCAATCCAGAACCAACTGGTCATTGGTCAGGCGCCATTCCAGTTCGACACGGCCGGCCGGGGCCGACAGCGCACCATATTTATGGGCGTTGGTCACCAGTTCGTGCAGCACCAGCGCCAGGTGCAGCGCCGGTTCGGGCCGCAGGTCGACCTCCGGCCCGTTCCAATGGAAGCGTTCTCCGTCGATCGCGCCGATCGTCACCTGCCCCTCGATCAGATCGCCCAGCCGCGCGGCCTGCCAGGTTTCGCCGCTCAGCAGCGAATGGGCGCTGGCCAGCGCGTGGATGCGACCGATGAAGGTCGGGGCGAAATCGGACGGGCCGGACGAATGGCGCAAGGTCTGGGTGGCGATCGCCTGGACTGACGCCAGCGTGTTCTTCACCCGGTGGTTAAGTTCGCCGATCAGCAGCTTCTGCGTTGCCTCCGCCCGCTTGCGTTCGGTCACGTCAAGGATCTGCAGGCTGATCGAGAAGAGCCGGCCGGCGGCATCGCGCAGCGCCGAGCAATAGCATTCGCAATCGAGGGTCAGCCCCTCGGCCGTGTGGAAGCGCAGCAGGCGGTTGGTGCGCGGCACGGTGCCGGCGATCATCTCGTCCATCAGGCCGGCAAAGTCGCCACGCTGGCTGTCGTCCAGCCATTTGAGTTCGGACGCACCAAAACCAGCCACTTCTGCCGCACGCCAGCCGAACAGTCGTTCCGCCCCCTTGGACCAGGCAACGACATGGCGCTGGGCATCGATTTCCACGATCGCCAACGGGCTGTTGTCGCCATGGGCCTGAATGCGGGCCAGCGCCGCGGCATGGCTGTCCCGTTCCCGCGCCAGTTCCTGCCGCTGCTGGAACAGTTCGACGAACAAGGCGACCTTGTGCCGCAGAATATGGGGATCGACCGGCTTGAACAGATAGTCGATCGCGCCGCTTTCATAGCCGCGAAACTGGCGCCGCTCGTCGGTCGCCACGGCGGTCAGGAAGATGATCGGCACACGCCGGGTCCGTTCCGTGCCGCGCATCAGTTCGGCCAGCTCGAACCCGTCCATACCCGGCATCTGCACGTCGAGCAGCGCCAGCGCGACATCCTCCACCAGCAGCAGTTCGAGCGCCTGCATGCCCGATCGCGCCTTGATGAGGGTCACGCCCTCGTCCGCCAGCAGCGCTTCAAGCGCAGTCAGATTTTCCTCGACATCGTCGACCGCCAGGATCTTGGTGGGCTCAGGCTGCATGGTCGAGCGCCTTCAGATCCTGAAGGTTGCGGCGATAGATTTTCTCGCCCTCGTCGAAATCGGCAAAGCCATCGGAATAACGCGAGAAGCGCAGCGTTTCCTTCGAGCCCAGCCCGAGGAAGCCGCCGCGGACCAGCGATTCCCCGAACAGGCCGAGCGCGCGGTCCTGCAATTCGCGATCGAAATAGATGAGCACATTACGGCTGGACACCAGCTGTACCTCCCCGAAGACCTGGTCGCTCGCCAGATTATGTTGTGCAAAGACCGCGCGGCGACGCAGCGTCTTGTCGAAGACGGCAGCGCCATAGGCGGCAGTATAATAATCGGACAGCGAGGCCTTCCCACCCGCAAGCCGATGATTTTCGCTGAATTGCGGCAGACGATCGATGGCGTAGATGCCCGCTTCCGCCTTTTCCAGCGCGGCCGGGCTGATGTCGGTGCAGTAGAAGATCGTGCGATCCTCCAGCCCTTCCTCGCGGAACAGGATCGCGAGCGAGTAGAATTCCTCGCCATTGGCGCAACCGGCGATCCATACCTTGAGCGAAGGATAGGTCTTGAGATGCGGCACGACCTGCTCGCGCAATGCCCGGAAATAGGCGGGATCGCGGAACATCTCGCTCACCTGGATGGTGAGGAAGCCCATCAGGTCGGCGAATACGGCGGGATCGCGCAGCAGCAGATGCTGAAGCTGGGACAGGCTGTCGCAGCCATGCTGATGCTGGGCACGGGCCAGCCGGCGATGCAGCGATCCGCGCGAATAGCCGCGAAAGTCGTAATGATAATGGCGGAAGATCGCTTCGAGCAGCAGGTCGAGCTCCAGCTCGTCCCGCGGCCCGAAATGTTCTTCCATCAGCGCGGCATCCATACACGCACCAGGCTGAGCAACTTGTCGACGTCGAGCGGCTTGGCGAGATAGTCGTTGGCACCGGCCGCCAGACATTCCTGCTGGTCCTGCGCCATCGCCTTGGCCGTGAGCGCGATGATCGGCAGGCCCACGCCCCAGCCCTGCTTTCGGATTTCGCGCATCGCGGTCAGGCCGTCCATTTCGGGCATCATCACGTCCATCAGCACGAGATCGACCTTGGGCGCATCGGCGCGCGCAGCCTCTTCGAGCGCGACAAGCGCCTCGCGGCCATTGCGTGCGATACGGACATGAACCCCATGGGGTTCGAAAATGCTCGTGAGAGCATAAACGTTCCGTATATCATCCTCGACAACCAGAATATTTTTGCCTTCCAGCGCCTCGTCGCGGCTGAGCGAACGGGCGATCAACTGCTGCTGGGGTTCGGGCAGTTCCGACACCACCTGATGCAGGAACAGCGTCACTTCATCGAGCAGCCGTTCGGGCGATTTGGCGCCCTTGACGATGATCGACTTGGAATAGCGGCGCAGGCGCAGTTCCTCCTCCGCGCCAAGGTCGCGGCCGGTATAGACGATGACTGGCGGGAAGCCGACGCTGTCGTCTGCGCTCAACCGTTCGAGCAGATCGAAACCGGACGCATCGGGCAGGTTGAGATCGAGCACCATGCAGTCGAAGGTCTCGCGGCCCAGCATCTCGAAACATTGGGCGGCCGAATGGGCCTCCAGCGTCTCGACCTCACGCGAGGCGAGCAGCAGCTTGATGCTCTCGGCCTGCTGGGCGTCGTCCTCGACCACCAGAACCCGGCGCATGCGCTGGGCCATGCGCGCTTCGAGCCCTTCGAGCATGTCGATCAGCGCGTCACGCTTCACCGGCTTGAACAGATAGCCGATCGCGCCGCTGGCCAGCGCCGCCTGGCTGTCATCATCGACCGACACGACATGGACCGGGATGTGGCGGGTGCGCATGTCGCGCTTGATCCGGTCGAGCACCGACAGGCCGGTATGGTCGGGCAGGTTCATGTCCAGGATGACGGCATGGGGCAGATATTGCCGAGCCATCAGCGCGCCTTCGTCGGCGGTGCCGGCGATCAGGCACTGGAAGCCCTGTTCATGCGCGATGTCGCACAGGATGCGGGCGAAGACCGGATCATCCTCCACGATCAGGATCAGGCGCGAATCCCCGGACAGGGTTTCGCGATCATCCTGGGTATCGACCAGGCTGGCGACACGCTGGCGCGCGGGCGCCACCGGCTGGGGCCGCGGCGCTTCGGCCAGGCTGATCGAAGGCAGATGACTGAGCGCGGGATCGAAGCGATCGGGCAGCAGCAGCGAGAAGGCACTGCCCTCGCCCGGCTGGCTTTCGACGCGCAGTTCGCCGCCCAACAGCCGCGCCAGTTCGCGCGAGATGGATAGGCCAAGGCCGGTGCCGCCATATTTGCGGCTGATCGTGCCATCGGCCTGGCGGAAGGGTTCGAAGATCAGCTTCTGCTGCGCTTCCGCAATACCGACGCCGCTGTCCTGCACGGTGAAGGCGACCCGGCCATCCGCATGCCGGCCGACGGTCAGCGCGACCTCGCCCCGATCGGTGAACTTGATCGCATTGGACAGGAAATTCTTCAGCACCTGCTCGACGCGCTGCGGATCGGTTTCGATCTCGACCGGATCGGCGCCGGCGGCGAGGCGGAAGGACAGGCCCTTGGCCTGGGCCGAGGGCGCGAAGATCGCCTGCAGCTTGTCCAGCATCGGCGCGATCCGCACCGAACGCGGCTGCAATTCCAGCTTGCCCGCCTCGATCTTGGAAATGTCGAGAATGTCGTTGATCAGGGTCAGCAGGTCATTGCCCGACGTCTCGATCGTCTCGGCATGACGCACCTGATCGGCGCTGAGATTGCCGGCACGATTTTCCGCCAGCAGGCGTGCCATGATGAGCAGCGAGTTGAGCGGCGTGCGCAGCTCATGGCTCATATTGGCGAGGAATTCGGATTTGTAGCGGCTGGCCTGATCCAACTCGGCGGCCTGTTGCTGGAGCGACAGCTGGGCACGGGCGAGATCGTCGCGCTGCGCCTGCATGTGGCGGGCCTGCTCCTCCAGCTGGACATTGGTCTGTTCCAGTTCGCTCTGCTGCGCCTCCAGGCGGGAGGCGGAGTCCTGAAGCTGGCGGCTCTGGGTTTCCAGCTCGTCATTATTGGCGCGCAGTTCCTCGCCCTGGGCCTGCAATTCCTCGGCCTGGCGCTGGGTTTCCTCCAGCGCGTCCTGCAACCGGGCGCGGAAACGGGCCGAACGCAGTGCGATGCCCATGCCGGCGCTCGCTTCCTCCAACAGTTCGAGCACACGGTCATCGACCGGATCGAAGGCGCCCAGTTCGAGCACCGCATTGACGACGCCGTCGGTCACGGTCGGCACGATCAGCAGATGGCGGGGACGATCGCGGCCAAAGGCCGAGCCGATCGTCAGATAATGATCGGGCACGTCATGCAGCAGTTGCGCCCGCCCTTCAGCCGCGACCTGGCCGAGCAGCCCTTCCTTGGCGACGAAGCGCTGCGGCATGTCGGCGTCGGCCGGCACGCCCAGCGTCGCGACGCGGTTGAACTGGCCTTCCTCCCCCTTGAACAGCGCACCGCCCTGGAAGCCGAGATAGCGCGCGAGGAAGGCGAGGATCGCCTCCCCCAGCTGCTCGACGCTCTGGTCGCCACGCATGGCGTCGGCCAGCCCCAGATGCCCCGCCTGCAACCAGGCCTGGCGCGCGCGCGCCTTGCTGTTGCGGCGCACCAGCAGATAGACGGCGATGGTCAACACCACGCCCAGAAGGCCGGTGACAAGCCCCGACATGATCGCGGTCTGCGAGGCCGATGCCATGTCGGCGAGGCGGATTTCCCGCAGTCGCAATTCCTCACGCGCCATCGTGTCGAGCTGGGCCCGGACGGCGTCCATTTCCTGCTTGCCGCGGCCGGTGGTAACGATCGTCAGCGCCTGGATGATGCTCTGGTTGCGCCGCGCCTCGATCGTTTCCCTGAGTTCGGCAAGCTTGGCATCGACATGACGCCGCAGGCGGGCGAGATTATTCTGCTGGGTCGGGTTGTCGCGGGTCAGCCTGCCCAGCGCATCGAGCCGGCCGGGCATGGTCGCCACCGCATTCTCATAGGGCTCCAGATAGCCGCGGTCGCTCGTCAGCAGATAGCCACGCTGGCCGGTCTCGGCATCCTGCGCGGTCGAGAGCAGTTCGTCGAGCGCGATCAGCACATTATGGGTATGGCGGATCGCCCGGTCGCTCTCGCCCAGGCCTTGGATATTGAGATAGGCGACGGCGCCGCTTACCAGGAAGAAGGCAATTCCGAGGAACAGGCCCAGCGCCGCCCATGCATCCGTGCGCCCGCTGACGGAGCCAAATTTCGCCTTGCCCATTATCATCCTGTTGTCGTTGCCGTGACGGAGGTGCCGACTAAGGGGCATTTCCGCGCGAAAGCAAGCGCCACCTTGCGCCGGAGCGCCAGGGCTGATCGAGATCAACCTTTTGATGTGCCTGATCGCATCCCGAGCACCCGCGACCATTGCGCACAGGCTGCACCATCGCCATCATCGCGCGACACGGAGTGGCGGGAGGCCGGCGATGGAAACGATCGGGCGCGATCTGCGGGAGATGCAGCGTGTGCCGCTGACGGCCGAGCATGTCGCGGCGCTGCGGGCCGAGGGCAGCGAGGCGGTCTATCCCGCGGGCACCTATATCGTCCGGCCCGGCGACCCGGTCGACCGCTTCATCTATGTCGAGGATGGCGAGATCGAGGTGGTCAATCCGTTTGGCGAAGAGCGGCATGTCCCCTCCACCATCGGGCCGACCCAGTTCATGGGCGAGATTTCCTTCCTGGGCGGCGGCAGCTGGTCGATCCCGATGCGCGCAGCGCGCGATACCCGCGTGCTGGAAGTGCCGCGCCCGGCGATGCTGCGGTTGATGGCGGCGATCCCGGAAATGTCGGACATCATCATCACCGTGCTGGCGGCGCGACGCCGGCGGCAGCTCGACATGGGCGACAGTACCCTGGTGCTGATCGGCGAGGACGAGGATCGGGCGGTGCGCTGCATCGCCGAATTCGCCAGCCGCAACCGCCTGCCCTACACATCCCACGCACTGGGCAGCGACGACGCCCGGCGGGTCGCTGCCAGTTGCGGGGCGCAGGCGGACCAGCCTGCCGTGATCTTCGGTCGCGACAATGTCGTTGCCGATCCCACGCCCGAGAAGGTCGCCCGGCTGTTCGGCCTCGATCGCGGCTTTACCGAGAATGAGACGGTCGATCTGCTGATCGTGGGCGGCGGGCCAGCCGGCGTGGCGGCGGCCGTCTATGCCGGGGCCGAAGGGCTCAACGCGCTGGTGGTGGAGGATATCGCGATCGGCGGTCAGGCGGGGACGTCGAGCCGGATCGAAAATTATATGGGCTTTCCCACCGGCATTTCGGGCGCCGACCTGGTCTGGCGCGGCGAGGTGCAGGCGATGAAGTTTGGCACCCGCTTCCTGATGCCGCGCCGGGTGACGGCGCTGGAGGAAACCGGCGACGGCCATTATTGCGGCGTCTTCGACAATGGTCAGCGCATCTGCGCCCGCGCAGTGCTGGTCGCGACCGGCGTGGAATATCGCCGCCTGCCGATCGACCGGCTCGCCGAGCTGGAGGGGGCCGGCATCTATTATGCCGCGACCGAGAATGAGGCCCGCTATTGCCGCCAGGCCGAAGCCGTGGTGGTCGGCGGCGGCAATAGCGCCGGCCAGGCGGCGATGTTCCTCAGCCGCAGTGCGCGCCATGTCCATCTGCTGGTGCGCGGGCCTTCGCTCGCTTTCTCGATGTCCAGCTACCTGTCGAGCCGGCTGGAGGCCGACCCGGCGATCACCATCCATTATGACACCGAAATTGACAGCCTGCATGGCGATGCGCAGCTCGACACGGTGACCATCCGTCATGCCGACGGCAGCGCGCGCGAGATCGCCTGCTGCGCCCTGTTCATCATGGTCGGCGCGGCGCCCAATACCGGCTGGCTGTCGGGACTGGTGGCGCTGGACGACAAGGGGTTCGTGCTGACCGGCGATGCGGTCGAGGCCCCCTCCCCCTATGAAACCTCCCGCGCCGGCATCTTCGCGGTCGGCGACGTACGCGCCGGATCGGTGAAACGCGTAGCTTCCGCCGTGGGCGAAGGATCGGTCGTGATCTCGCGCATCTGGAGTCATGTGAATGGGTGAAGCATGAAGGCAGCGCTTCTTTTCCTGCAGGCCGCCACCGGCGCCATGGCCCCTGCCCCGACGATGGACGCCATGCGCCAGCAGGTGACCGATGCCTATCGCCAGGAGGAGGCGCGACAGGCCGCATTGCCACCGGCGAAGGACGATGCCGAGAAGATCATCCGGCTGGGCACGCTGGATCAGGTCGGTCGCATCACCATGATGAAACTGGACTGGTCATTGGTGCCCGCCGACCAGCAACCGAAATGGCGCGGAGCCATATTGGCCGAGATCAGTCGCCATGACAGGCTGAATCAGGAACGGCTCAAGACGTTGATCCCGGAAGAAGGATGGTTCCGGATTAGCGTCTACGGCAAGGAAGCGGCCCGCGCCGCCTTCCTGATCGTTCAGCATGCCGTCGATGATCCGGCGCTGATGCGCGGGACGCTGAACCGGATGGAGGCCTTGCTGCCGGATGGCGAGGCCGAGGGCCAAGCCTATGCGATGCTCTATGACCGGGTGGCGATGACATTCGACAAGAAGCCGCAGCGCTATGGCACCCAGGTCAATTGTGTCGACGGCCGATGGCAGCCGACCGACCTGGAAACACCCGATACGGTGAATTCGCGCCGCCAGGCGATCGGCATGTCACAGACCATCGAGCAATATCTGGCGATGTTCGATAACGCCCAGTGTCCGAGGGCATAGCGCGCCCGGTCAGGCCGCGCGCTGCAGCTTCTCCCGCAGCGTTACCAGCGACTGGTTGAGCGCAGCGATTTCCTCGATCGAGATGCCGACGGCCTCCATCAGTTCGGCCGGGACGCAGGTTGACACGTCCTGCGCCACCGACTGACCCTGCTGCGTCAGGCGCACGCGGACCACTCGTTCGTCGATGATGTCGCGCTGGCGGGTGACGAGGCCCGCCGCCTCCAGCCGCTTGATCAGCGGGGTCAGCGTATTGGATTCGAGGAAGAGCTGACCGCCCAGTTCGCCGACCGTCTGATCGTCGCGCCGGGCCAGCGCCACCATCACCAGATATTGGGGATAGGTGAGGCCGTAGCGATCGAGCAGCGGCTTGTAGAGCCGGTTGAAGGCGAGCCCGGTCGAATAGACGCCGAAGCAGAGAAAATCATCGAGCGCGCCGCGCGCGGCATCTTGGGTAGTCATGGCGGGGGTGGTCATGGCGATACTCCTTGCCCCGAAATATAAATCGCACGCGATATGATCGCAAGGGTTGACGACGCACGTCGGCAGGCACATATAGATCACACGCGATTTAATCGCAGATGATTAAACGAAAGGACCGATCGATGAGCAGCAAGATCCTCTATTCCACCAGCGCCACCGCAACCGGCGGCCGTGACGGCAAGGCCGCAACCACCGATGGCAGCTTCGCGGTGACGCTGGGCACGCCCAAGGAACTGGGCGGCAATGGCCAGGGCAATAATCCCGAACAGCTGTTCGCGTCGGGCTATGCCGCCTGCTTCCTGGGTGCGATGAAGTTCGCCGCCAGTCAGGACAAGGATCTGCCCCGCGTACCCGCCGACGCCAGCGTCACCGCCACGGTCGGCATCGGCCCGCGCAGCGACAAGGGCTTTGGCCTGGACGTCGCGCTGGAAATCAGCCTGCCGGGCGTCGACAAGGCTGCTGCCGAGGCGCTGGTCGCCGAAGCGGACACGATCTGCCCCTATTCGCACGCCACCCGCGGCAATATCGAGGTGCGCCTCAGCGTCGCCTGACGCGCGGCATTCTAGCCAAAGAAAAAGGGCGGCCTTTGCGGGCCGCCCTTTTCATCATCAGCCGATCATCATCAGGCTGGCATTGCCGCCCGCGGCGGTCGTGTTGATGGAGGTCGACACCTCCTCCAGCAGCCAGTCGAGATGCCAGGCGCGCTCGTCGCCCGGCGCGGCGGCATGAACGGTGACGATCGGCCCATCCAGTTCGGCCACCGCCTGGGTTGCGGCGAGGATCTGGTCGGCATCCCCCTCCACCAGCATCGCGGCGAAAGGCGCGTCAGGCTGGGCGTGAAAATGAGCGGCGACGCTGGCGGGCAGGCCCTGTGGCAACAGCGCCCCTTCGATCACCGCGCGATTGCCGGTCGCCAGCACGGCGGCCATCTGGGCCAGCAGGCCCCGCCGCGTGCCCGGACGCAGCAGCAGCAGGCCGCGCGGATGCAGCGCATAGAGGTTGGTCTCGCCGACCGGGCCGGGCAGCGCCAGTTCGACGCCGAGCGCCGACGCATCACCATAATGGCGCGCAACCGCCGCCGCCTCATGATCGTCCTGCGCCTCCAGCCAACTGACGAAATCATGGATGGGCGAGGCGAGATAGCCGACCCGCTCGGCAAAGACCGGCGCGGTGCGGGTCAGGCGGCCGAGATAGAGCGGCCCGCCCGCCTTGGGTCCGGTGCCCGACAGGCCGCGCCCGCCGAACGGCTGAACCCCGACGATCGCGCCGATGACGTTGCGGTTCACATAGATATTGCCGGCCTTCACCCGCGCGGTGACGCGCGCCACCGTCTCGTCGAGGCGGGTGTGCAGGCCGAAGGTCAGGCCATAACCGGTGGCGTTGATCGCATCGACCAGCGTATCCATCCGCTCGCGACGGAAACGGATGACGTGCAGCACCGGGCCGAATATCTCGCGGGTGAGGTCGGCGATGCTGTCGAGTTCGATGATGGTCGGCGCGACGAAGGTGCCGTGCGCCGCCTCCTCGGGCAGTTCCTGCTGCTCGACCTTGCGGCCGAGCGCACGCATCGCGGCGATATGCTGTTCGATGCCCGCCTTCGCCTCGGCCGTGATGACCGGGCCGGTATCGACCGCGAGCCGATCGGTGCGGCCGATGCGCAATTCCCTGAGCGCGCCCTTCAGCATGGTGAGGGTGCGATCGGCGACATCCTCCTGCAGGCACAGGATGCGCAGCGCCGAACAGCGCTGGCCGGCGCTGTCGAAGGCGGAGGCGATGACGTCGGCCACCACCTGTTCCGCCAGCGCCGAACTGTCGACGATCATCGCATTCTGGCCGCCGGTTTCGGCGATCAGCGGGATCGGCTTGCCCGCGGGCGACAGGCGGGTGGCGAGCTGGCGCTGGATCAGCCGGGCGACCTCGGTCGAGCCGGTGAACATGACGCCCGCCGTTTCCGGCGCGGCGACCAGCGCGGCGCCGATCCGGCCGTCACCGGGTAACAGTTGAAGCGCTTCGCCGGGCACGCCGGCCTCATGAAGCAGGCGGACGGCTTCGGCCGCGATCAGCGGGGTTTCCTCGGCAGGCTTGGCCAGCACCGGATTGCCCGCGACCAGTGCCGCCGCGACCTGTCCAGTGAAGATGGCAAGCGGGAAGTTCCAGGGGCTGATGCAGACAATCGGCCCCAGCGGCGCCTGATCCGGGCCGAAGGTGCCGCGCGCCTGCGCCGCATAATAGCGCAGAAAGTCGATCGCCTCGCGCACTTCGGCAATGGCGTTGGGCAGCGACTTGCCCGCTTCGCGCATGATGAGGCCGAGCAGCACCGGCATCCGGTCCTGCATCGCGTCGGCCGCCCGATCCAGCATGGCGGCGCGATCGGCAACGGGCGTGTTGGGCCAGCAGGCGTTGGCGGCGCGGATCGCGGCGGCGCGGGCGTGATCGGCGCTCGCTTCCCAGACGGTGCCGACAATGTCGCGATGGTCGGCGGGGTTGCAGACCGGGCGCGCCTCCCCTTCCCCGCCTTCGGGCCCTTCCCCGCCCTCGGGCGCGGCGGTCCAGGCGATGGTGGCGCTGTGCTGCAGCGCCTGTGTCAGCGCGGCGAGCGCGCCTTCGTCACTAAGGTCGATGCCGTCAGAATTGCGGCGATCGGGATAAAGACCGGCGGGCGCGGCGATCTGGTCGTGCCGGGCGCCGGGATGCGGCATGGCGCGGACGATCTCGACCGGATCGGCGATCATCTCCTCGATCGAGACATCGGGGTCGGCGATGCGGTTGACGAAACTGCTGTTCGCGCCATTTTCCAGCAGGCGGCGGACGAGATAGGCGAGCAAGGTCTCATGCGTGCCGACCGGCGCATAGATGCGGCACGGACGGTCCAGCTTGTCCTTGCCGACGACCTGCTCATAGAGCGGCTCGCCCATGCCGTGCAGGCACTGGAACTCATATTTGCCGATCGCGAAGTCCGGCCCGGCCATCTGGTAGATGGTGGCCAGCGTCTGCGCATTATGGGTCGCGAATTGCGGGAAGACGGCGTCGGGCGCGGCCAGCAGCTTCCTGGCGCAGGCGACATAGGCGACGTCGGTATGGACCTTGCGGGTATAGACCGGGAAATCGGCGAGGCCATCGACCTGCGCGCGCTTGATCTCCGCATCCCAATAGGCTCCCTTGACCAGGCGCACCATCATCCGGCGATTGGCGCGGCGGGCGAGATCGATGATCCAGTCGATGACGAAGGGGCAGCGCTTGCCATAGCCCTGGACGACGAAGCCTAGGCCATCCCAGCCAGCAAGGTCGGGATCGAGCGCCAGGCTTTCGAGCAGGTCGAGCGAGAGTTCGAGGCGATCCGCCTCCTCCGCATCGATGTTGAGGCCGATGTCGTAGCGCTTCGACAGCTGCGCGAGTTGCTTCACCGCCGGCAGCAATTCGCCCATCACCCGGTCGGCCTGGGCCCGGACATAGCGCGGATGGAGCGCCGACAGCTTGATCGAGATGCCGGGGCCGGCATAGATGCCGCGACAGGCCGCCGCCTTGCCGATGGCGTGGATCGCCTTTTCATAATCGGCATAATAGCGCGCGGCGTCGGCGGCGGTGGTCGCCGCCTCGCCCAGCATGTCATAACTGTAGGCGAAGCCCTTGGCCTCCAGTTCCTTGGCGCGCTTGACCGCTTCCTTGATCGTCTCGCCGGTGACGAACTGTTCGCCCATCATCCGCATGGCAAGATCGACGCCGCGACGGATCACCGGTTCGCCGGCACGGGCGACCAGGCGGGCGAGCGCCGCCGCCAGGCCGCGATCATCGACGCTGCCGACCAGCTTGCCGGTGACGACCAGACCCCAGGTCGCGGCGTTGACGAACAAAGACTTGCCGCCGCCCAGATGCGAACTCCAGTCGCCATCGGCGATCTTGTCACGAATGAGCGCGTCGCGCGTGTCATTGTCGGGAATGCGCAGCAAAGCTTCGGCGAGACACATCAGCGCCACGCCCTCCTGACTGGAGAGCGAATATTCCTGGACCAGCCCCTCGACCCCGGTGCCCTTGTGATTGGCGCGCAGGGTGGTGACCAGATGACGCGCCGTGTCGGCCACGGCGGCGCGGGTGGCGCCGGGCAGGGTCGCCGCGTCGAGCAGCGGGGCAAGGCACTCCGCCTCATCGCGGCGATAGGCGGCGGTGATCGCCTGGCGCAGCGGCGACTGATCGCGGATGGCGGGGGCGAAGGCGGCAAAGGGATGCTGGTCGGTCATGCGACCAGAATATCCGATTGGCGCATTTCATTCCGTCTTATGAATGCCCCGATAAATGCCAAAGTGACTTATTAATGGCAGCATGATAGGCAAATTGCATGAGCAACAAGCCTGCCATGGTCGAAATGGATGAGTTCGACCGCCGTATCATCGCCGCGCTGGTCGAGGATGGCCGCATGACCGTGACCGATCTGGCCGCCAGCGTCGGCCTGTCCAAGACGCCCTGCCAGGTGCGGTTGAAGCGGTTGCAGGAGAGTGGCGTCATTCGCGGCTTTCGCGCGATCGTCGATCCGGCGAAGCTGGGCATGGACCATGTCGCCTTTACCGAGGTGAAGCTGAGCGACACGCGAGAGAGCGCGCTGCGCGAGTTCAATGCGGCGGTAAGGCGCATCCCGGAGGTCGAGGAATGCCATATGCTGGCGAGCAATTTCGACTATCTGCTCAAGGTCCGCACGTCCGATATTCGCCGCTATCGCATGGTGCTGGGCGAGAAGATTTCCGCCCTGCCCCATGTCGCCAGCACATCGACCTTCGTGGCGATGGAGACGGTGCTGGAATCGGGCAGCAAGCGGCCGCGCCGTTAACGCGGGACCGAAGCCCCTTCCACCCGGATGCCGCGCCGCTGAAGCTCGGCCCGCGCCGCCTTCTGATGCGGGGTCAGGCGATGATAGTCGGTGGTCGAACGCCAGATTTCGAGCACATCCTGATCGCTGCGAAACGCGACGTCCGCCTCTGCATTGGCATAGTCCTGCAGACGATATTTCCTCGGCGCTTTTTCGATCACCCGTCATCCCTTTCGCGGGAGACGTAGCGGATTTTACGTAAAAGCCGCGTGATCGGGATCACGCGGTTAAGGCATGTTAATCAAACAGGGCCAGCGGCACGGCGTCGCCCATGGCGCGATAGCCGGCCGGATTGGGATGGAGCGCATCGCCGCCATCATAAGCGGGCAGCAGCCGGTCGGGGCGCGCAGGATCGCGGGTGGCGCGGTCGAAATCGACCAGCCCGTCAAAATGGCCCGGCGCCCGTATCCAGGCATTAACCGCCTGCCGGTCCGCCTCATTCTGGGCATCGGCATGATAATAATCATTGCCGACAAAGGGCATGATGGTGGCGCCGATCACCTTGATCCCGCGCGCATGGGCGCGGGCGATGATCTGGCGATAGGCGCCGATGATGCGGGCGACATGGGCCTTGTGATCCTCGCCACTGACGGGCGCGTCGCGGGTCAGCGTGCCAAGATCATTGACGCCTTCCAGCAGGACCAGGTGGGTGACGCCGGGCTGGGCCAGCACATCGCGGTCGAGCCGGGCCAGCGCATTGGGGCCAAGCCCGTCGTTCAGCAGCCGGTTGCCGCCGATCCCCTGATTGACGACGGCGATGTCGCGGCGCTTGGGATCGGCCTGCAAACGCTGGGCGAGCCGGTCGGTCCAGCGATCATTGCCGTTGGTGGTCGATCCCTTGCCATCGGTGATGGAGTCGCCCAGCGCCACGACCAGCCGTGCGGGCGCGCAGCGTTCGACCTCCAGCGCGGCGAGATTAAACCAATGGTCGAACGAGGCGGCGCCCGCCATCACCGTGTCGGTCAGATGATCGCCGGGCAGATGCCAGGAGGTGGCGCGCGAGCCGGGATGCGAAGTCTGTTCCGGTTCGCCCTGATAGCGGATGGTGATGGCGATATTGTCGAGCGCGGCGACCGGCAGCGATACCGGGTCGGAGAGATAATCGGCACCATCGGGCACGATCAGGTCCGGGTTGCCATCGAAGCGCAGCGAAATGAGCGTGCCGGGATCGATCGCCGGCGATGTGCTGGCGCGCGCGCGGGCGATGCTGACGCCAGCGATATGGAGCGGCGCGGTGCCGGCGAGGTTGGAGATGCGCACGCGCAGCCGGTCGCCGGCGATCGAGGGACGGACGATCTGGCGCAGCGACTGGTCCTTGAGCGTGCCGGCGGGCAGTGCCGCGTCGCCGGTCGGGCGGAATTGCGAGGAGACCCAGCCCGACACCCAGGTCGGCGTGCAGGTCTTTGCCGCCGCCGGGCTGGTCGTGAGGGCCAGGAGCGAGAGGCAGATCAGAAGCGGAGAACGCATCATCGGCAGGTTCCTTTCAGCGGCGGCCCGACCGGCACGCGACGCCATTGCAGGGATATGAGAATGTCACAGTTCGAAGTTCACACCGTTGCACGATAGAATTTCGGCCATTTCCGCCGAAATCGCGAGGATGGCGCGACAGTGAGGCGCCCGTGAAGCGACAGCCATGCAACACCGACGCGACGATGAAGCGACACCGAAGCGACAACAAGACGACACCCAAGCGACAGCGGATGCGATCGATGGAGGCGGAGACGGGCGGTTTCATCCCACAGGGTAGATCAAAGAAAATCCAATTTGGGAAGCACTCCGGTCCACAGGCCGAGGACCGCCCCATGCTCCCAAGAAAAAGGGCCGGCGTTGCCGCCGGCCCTGTCAGTGCATCCCTGGGGGAGGATCAGAAGTTGGCCCGGATACCGGCCAGCACGGTGCGACCGGGATAATAGACCGAATAGGCCGCGTTCGAATATTCGAAGGTGGTGCGGATCGGCTCGTCCGTGATGTTCAGCACATCGAGCGTCAGGCGCAGCGCCTTGTTGAAGAAGGGCAGCTGATAGCCGGCCGACATGTCGAGCTGGCCACGGGCGTCGGACTTGAGGTCGGCGCCGTTGATGCCGTTCTGCGGACCGTTCACGGCGATCGCCTCGTCATTCCAGACATAGTTCACGCTGACCGACAGACCGCCATTTTCATAGAAGCCCTGCAGGTTGTAGCTCCAGGGCGACACGCCAGTCGCAACCAGACCCGAGGAGGAGGACTGCTTCAGGTAAGTGCCGTTGGCCGAGAAGCCGAGGCCCTTCACCAGGAAGTCGAGCGGCTGCACCCAGGTCGCTTCGATACCCTTGATCTTGAGATCGCGCAGGTTGACCGGGCGGTTCACGGTGATCGGCAGCTGAGCGACCGGGATGCCGGTCTGGAGCGACCGGTCGTTGAGGGCGTTCTGCTGCGTCGAGATCAGGCTGTCGAACGGAATGTTGAGCGACCCGAAGGCAACCTGTTCGGAGGTGGTGACGGTGAAGCCCTGGATGTTCTTCATGAACAGCGACACGCCGACATAACCGATGCCGCCGGTGTAGATTTCGCCGCCCAGGTCATAATTGTCCGAGGTGTAGGGCTTGAGGTTCGGGTTGCCCGCCGCGGCGGTCAGCGCCGAAGGATCGGAGAAGGTGATGCCCGGCAGGATCGCGCCGGCATCCGGGCGGGTCATCGTCCGCGAGGCCGAGGCACGCAGCTTCACATTGTCGGCGACATCATAGGTCAGGTTGATCGACGGCAGGAAATTTTCGTAGGTCGAGGACGAGGTGATGTCGACGATCGCCGTGCCGACCTGGCTCGGCCCGACGACCAGCTGGTCGGTGTGGGCGTAGCGCATGCCGGTGTTGATGTGCAGGTCGCGGCCGGCAATGGTCGTGACGCCGTTCAGTTCGAAATAGGCACCCCAGACCTTTTCATCCATGTCGCCGGTCGCACCGCCAGTGACGGCACCGCGTGCTTCGGGCGCGCTGTCGCGATAGCTGGCATAGTTGGTGGCCTGCTTGAGCGCATCGAAGTCCGGCACGATGAAGCCGGCGGTCGAGGAGCTGCGCAGATACTGAGCGATGGCGCTGGTCGGCACGGTGCCGGTGGCGCCGGTGCAGCCAGTGCCGCAGACCGACAGCTGATAGGCGGTGCTGTTGTCATAGGCGCGGATCGAACGGGTCGCCTGATCATAGGCGCCGCCGACCTTCACGTTGAACATGTCATCGCCATAGGTCACGTCGAGATGCGCGCCCTTGGTCTCGGTCTTGCGACGGACCAGCTGGATATTCTGGCGATACCATTGCCAGCTGCCATTGTTCGGATCGTTGAGGTCGAGATTGCTGGTGATCGACGGATAGTCGCCACCGGTATTGTCATAATAGGTTTCGACGCCCGACTGCGGCGTGGTCTGGAAGGCCCAGGTCGGCTGTTCGCGGAAGAAGCGGCTCTTCGACCAGTTGGCGCTGAGGTCGACCTTCAGATCCTCGGTCGGCTGCCAGCTGACGCTCGGGTTGACGTTCCAGAATTTGGTCGTCTGCTTGAACAGGCTGGCTTCGAGGAAATAGGAGGAGTTGGCGAAGGTGCCGCTGGTGACGACGCCATTGTCATCGACGGTCAGGTCGATCGGCACCATGCCACCGGTCGACTGGGCGCTGGTGCCCGGCCCCGAGTTGCGGACCTGCCAGTTCATGTTGACCTTGCTGTAGTCGCGCTTGGACTTGGCCCAGATGCCGTCCAGGGCGAAATGCAGCTCGTCCGACGGGCGCCATTCGAGCGAGGCCAGCGCCGAGATGCGCGAGCGATCGCCTTCGGTCAGGCTCTTGCGGCCGAGACGCGGGATCAGTGCGGTGCTGAGCTGGTCGCGGGTGAGGCCCGAAGTGGCGACGACATCGACCGGCTGGCCGGCGACCAGGCCATGGCCGGTATTGTTGGGAACGACCGAGGCCCAGGAGAAATTATTGCCGCCGGCGTCGCCGGTGCCGAGATTACCGTCGGTCCAGCCGACCGATTCAAAGCCATCGACGCGGGTCTTGGTCTTCACGCCGGCAACGCCGACAAGGATACCGAACGTGTCGGTGGTGTGGCTGGCGACGATCGCGCCGCGCGGGCTGAACTTGTCGTTATTGTCGGTATATTGGCCCTGCGCCACGACGGTGACATGGGTGCCTTCCTTGTCGAAGGGACGGGCATTGCGCAGGTTGACGGTGCCGGCGATGCCACCTTCGAGCGTCGAGGGCGACGGGCTCTTGGCGAGGTCGAGGCGGGTGAAGAGTTCCGACGGGAAGAAGTCGAGATCGACTTCGCGGTTGGCGCTGCCGCCGTTGGTGCCGCCATCCGATGCAACCTGAAGCTGCGAACCGTTGAGCAGCACGCGGGTGAAGCTGGGGCCAAGGCCGCGGATCGCGACCTGGGTGCCTTCACCGTTGATGTCGCGGTTGAGGCGCACGCCGGGCATGCGGTTCAGCGTTTCAGCGAGGTTGGTGGCGGGCAGCTTGCCGATATCTTCCGCGAAGATCGAGTCGCCGAAGGCAACCGCATTCTTCTTGGCGTTGGTGGCGCTTTCCAGCGAGGCGCGGATACCGGTGACGACGATGTCGGCGGTTTCGCTGTCCTGCGGCGCGGCGGCGGTTTCGGCCGGTGCGGCGGCATCCTGCGCGGCGGCAGCCTGGGCCAGGCCCAGCGCACCGAAGGCGGATGCGGCGAACAGGGCCGCACGGATATTATGGTGGCGTGAAACGTTCATACAACCTCTCCCCGAGCGCTGCCCCCGACTATCCGGTGGGCGTATCTGGTAGCGCTATCAGATGCAGACCAATAAAGTGCCCGTCCCAATTGTCAAGATATGGGACGGGCGAAAATGGTAACGTTATTAATTTTCAGCGGACTGTGGCATTTGTGCTGATGACGGCCTGCGCCGCGGTCAGGCCCGGTGCGCTGGCGCGGACGGTCACCCGCCCCTTCTCGCCCGGCTTGGCCTTCACGATCACTAGCGCCAGGCCATTGAAAGCCTTGCGATCTTTCGACGGAAAGGCAGTCAGATCGGTCGGGTCGCCATTGTCGGTGGCAATGATCTCGCCCGGTCCCTCGATCGAGAAGCGGATGTCCTGCTTGGCGGCCGGGACGACATTGCCGTCCTTGTCGAGGACCTTGAGCGTCACGAAACTGAGGTCACGGCCGTCATCGGCAATGGCGCTGCGATCGGTGGTCAGCGACAATTTCGCTGCGTCGCCCACGGTGCGGATCGTTTCCGTCGCCCAGGGCTGGCCCTTCTTCCAGGTGACGACCTTCACCTCGCCCGGTTCATAGACGACATAGTCCCAGCGGAAGCGATATTCATAATCGCGCTTCTTGACCTTGCCCTGCGACTTGCCGTTCACGAACAGCTCCGCCTCGTCGGCCGAGGAGAAGACATGGACCGGCGTGATCTGACCGACGCGGTCGGGCCAGGTCCAGTGCGGCAGGATATGCGCGAATTTGAGGTCGGGCCGCCAGCGCGCCTGGTAGAGCCAGAAGCGGTCCTTGGGGAAGCCGGCGAGATCGAGGATGCCGGAATAGCTGCTGCGCGACGTGTAATAGGGAGTCGGTTCGCCCAGATAATCGAAGCCGGTCCAGACGAACTCGCCCGCAACATAGGGGTTCTGGTCATCGGCGGCCCAGACCCGATCGGGCGAGGACCCGAAATCGGCGGCGTGCATCTCATAGGCGGACACCTGATGCGTGTCGGGATTGCCGCCCGACCAGGGGCGGACCGGGCCGCTGATCGCGCCGGCGACCGGGAACATATATTCGCCGCGGCTGGACAGGGCCGAGGCGCTTTCGGTGGACAGGATCAGCTTGTCCGGGAATTTCGCGCGGAAGGCGGGATATTGGCCGACGATGCCGCGAATGCCGGCGCCCTGATAATTGAGGCTGATGACGTCCACGGTGGTGGGCAGCAGCATGTCCGCCTTGGCATAGTTCATCGCGCTGGTGGCGGGCCGGGTCGGGTCTTCCTGATGCGCGATGGCGACCAGTTCGCGGCCGATCTTCGCCCCCGCCTCACCATCATATTGTTCGCCGACCTCGTTGCCGATGCTCCAGATGATGATCGAGGGATGGTTGCGGTCGCGGCGCAGCATGGCGCGGGCGTCGGCCTCATGCCAATCCGGGAAGATCAGATGGAAATCGTGCGGGGTCTTCTTCTTCTCCCAGCTGTCGAACACCTCGTCCATCACCAGGAAGCCCATGCGGTCGGTGAGTTCGAGCAGTTCGGGCGCGGGCGGATTATGGCTCATGCGCACGGCGTTGGTGCCCATGTCGCGCAGGATTTCGAGCTGGCGCTCGGCCGCGCGGGCGTTGAAGGCGGCGCCGAGTGCGCCAAGGTCATGATGATTGTTGACGCCGCGCAGCGGGATCTGCTCGCCATTGACGATCACGCCCTTGTCGGGATCGAACTTGATGTCGCGCACGCCGAAGCGGGTCTCGTAGCTGTCGATCAGCTTGCCACCCTGGGTCACGGTCGAGACGGCGACATAGCGGTTGGGTTGCTGCGTCGGCGGCGGGCCCCAGAGGCGCGGGTTGCTGAGGATCGTGTTGCCCTTCAGCTCCGCCTTGCCATGGGGGGCGATGCTGGTCGATTGGCGGGCGATGCTGGCGACGGGGCGGCCGAGCCGCTTGCCGCTGGCGTCGATGGCGTAGAGGGCGGTCGCAACCTCGACCTGCGCCGGGGTGTCGCCGTCATTGTCGAGGGTGAGGCTCAGGTCCACGCTGGCCTGCGCCTTGCTGACCTGCGGCGTGCGGACGATACTGCCCCACTGGCCGACATGGACCTTGTTGGTGGTGGTGAGATAGATGTCGCGATAGAGGCCGCCGCCCGGATACCAGCGCGCCGAGGCTTGGGGATTGTCGAGCCGGATCACCAGCTGGTTCTGCCCGCCCGGCACCGCATAGGGGGTAAGGTCGAGGCGGAAGCTGTTATAGCCATAGGGCCAGCCGCCGACGAGCTTTCCATTCAACCAGACGGTGGCGTAGGACATCGCCCCTTCGACATCGAGGAAGATCGACTTGCCCTTGTCACTGGCGGGGATGGTCAGCGCCTTGCGATACCAGCCAATGCCCCAGCTGGGCAGGCGGCCCATGCCGCCATAGGGGCCATCCTTGATGAAGGGACCGGCGATCGCCCAGTCGTGCGGCAGGTCGACATGGGTCCAGCCGCTGTCGTCGAAGCCGGGCTGGACATAGGAGACGGTGCCGCCCGGATTGCCGGCGGGACGGGTGTGATGCCTGGCGGGATCGGCGATGAAAGGATTGGCGCTGGGCAATATCCAGGGCTTGAGCACGCGGGCGCCGCTATCGTCCACCTGCACCGCCGCGTCGGGACGGGCGTCGGCCACCTTGCCGTCGCCGGCATCCTCTATTCGAGGGCGCACATCATAGCGCAAATCCTCGGTCAGGCCGGCGGGATCGCCCTTGGTGAAGCGCCAGTCGCGGCTGATCGAGACGCTGTCGCGCGGCGCGGCCAGCAGCGTCGCGGGGCTGAGCAGGCAGGAGGCGAGCAGGATGGTGCGCAGGGTCTTCATCAGGGGCTCCGTCAGAGCTGGGCGAGCGCGGCGCGGGCACCGTCGGCTTCGAGAATGGCGAGCCAGCGGATCAGCGCGGCGCGGAAGGCGGCGTTGCCGGCAAGGTCGGCGGGCACCACGGCATCGAAGGCGAGGATCGCGTCGACCCGAGCCTTGGTGGAAGGGGCGTCGGCAAGGCGGGCCGCGATGGCAGCGGCGAGCGGATCGTCGACGACATGCGCTTCGCCCCGATCATCGACGCCGGCCTGCCAGCGGACCCAGGCGGCGACGGCGAGCGACAGGGCATCGATCCCCTGCCCTGCCGACAGCCGCGCGGCGATGGTGGCGAGCAGGCGCTGGGGCAGCTTTTGCGAGCCGTCCATCGCGATCTGGCGGGTGCGATGCTGCAGGGTCGGATTGTCGAAACGCGCCATCAGCTCGCGACGATAGGCGGCGACGTCCAGCTCGGGCGGGGGCGACAGGGTGGTCTGCGCCTCGTCCCACAGGGTTTCGACGAAATGCCGGGCTTCGGACAGCGCCAGCACTTCATGGACATGGTCGATGCCGGCAAGGCCGCCGAGATAGGCGATGCCGCTATGCGCGCCGTTGAGCAGGCGCAGCTTCGCCTCCTCCCAGGGGGCGACGGCGGCGGTGACCTGAACCCCGGCGCCGAAATCCGGGCGCGGGCCGCAGAATTTATCCTCAATCACCCATTGCAGGAAGGGTTCGGTCTTGACCATGGCCTGGTCTTCCACCCCCAGCCGGTCGGCGAGCGCGGCGATGTCGGCGTCGGTGGTGGCGGGGACGATGCGGTCGACCATGGTTTCGGGAAAGGCCCCTTCCGCCGCGATCCAGTCGGCCAGCGCCGGGTCGTGCCGGGCAGCGAGCGCCAGCACGGCGTTGCGCAACCGGGTGCCGTTGTGCGGCAGATTGTCGCAGCTGATCGCGGTGAAGGGCGGCAGGCCCGCGGCCCGTCGCGCGGCGAGCGCGGCGACGAGGAAGCCGGGCGCAGTCTGCGGCGCGGCGAGCGAGGCAAGGTCGGCGGCGAGTTGGGGATCGCCCTCGATCAGGGCGCCGGTCGCCGGATCGAGCTTATAGCCCTTCTCGGTCACGGTCAGGGTAACGATATGGGTATCGGGCGCGGCGAGCGAGGCGACCAATGCGGCCGGGTCTTCCGGGGCGACCAATACCTGGCTGACCACGCCGATGATGCGCGCCTGCTCGGCCGAACCATCGCGCACCAGCATGGTGTAGAGGCAGTCCTGCGGCATCATCTGGTCGCGCACGCCGGGCGACCGCAGCGACGCGGCGATCACGCCCCAGCGCAGGTCACCGGCGGTCAGGGCATCATCGAAGATGACCGCCTGGTGCGCGCGGTTGAAGGCGCCGATGCCGAGATGGACGACGCCGGGACGGACCGCCGCGCGATCATAGCCGGGACGGACGATATCGGCGGGCAGGCCGGCGAGCGTGGCGGACGATAGACGGGTCACAGGATCAGGCAGCCTCTTGCGAGAGAGTCACGGGCGCATAGCGCGGGACGATAAGGTGCAGCACCAGCAGCGCCAGCAGATAGGCACAGGATGCGACGATGAAGATCGGCTGGAAGCTGCCGACGGTTTCCAGGATGATGCCGGCGAACTTGGCCATCAGCATGCCGCCGATCGCGCCGGCCAGCCCGCCAAGGCCGACCACCGACCCCGCCATCCAGCGCGGGAAGAGATCGCCCGGCAGCGCATAGACATTGGCCGAAAAGCCCTGGTGCCCGGCGCAGGCGAGGCCGATCAGGCCGACCGCGATCCACATATTGGGCGCCTGTGCGGCGAAGGCGATCGGCAGGGCACAAAGCCCGGCACAGAACATCGCCGTCTTGCGGGCGCGGTTGATGGCCATGCCCCGGCCCATCAGGCGCGACGACAGCCAGCCGCCCGCGACAGAGCCGACATCGGCGAGCAGATAGACGGCGATCAGCGGCGGGCCGAAATCCAGCATCTTCACGCCATATTGCTTGTTGAAGAAATCGGGCAGCCAGAAGAGGAAGGTCCACCAGACCGGATCGATCAGGAAGCGCGAGGTCATATAGGCCCAGGCCTGGCGATAGCGGAACAGGGTGCGCCACTTGACCGGGCGGGCCGGTTCCTGCGGGTCCGCCTCGATCCAGGCCAGTTCCTGCGCGCTCAGCCCCTTCTTTTCGCGCGGGCGGCGGTAGAAGGTCAGCCAGGCGGCGAGCCAGAAGACCGTCAGCAGGCCGGTGAGGATGAAGGCCCAACGCCAGCCCAGCGTGACCGCAATGACCGGGACGATCAGCGGCGTCAGGATCGCACCGACATTGGAGCCGGCATTGAAGATGCCGATGGCGAAGGCGCGTTCCTTCTTGGGGAACCATTCATTGGTGGCGGCGATCGCCGCCGGGAAGGTGCCCGCCTCGCCGATCGCCAGCGGAATGCGGGCAAACAGCATGCCGGCGGTCGAGGTGAAGAAGATGTGCATGACATGGCCGACGGTCCACAGGCCGACCGCCAGCGCATAGCCGGCCCGCGCGCCGATCCGGTCGATGAGCCGGCCGAAGGCGACATAGGCGATGCCGTAGCCGGCCTGGAACCAGATGGCGAGATCGGCATAGCCGCTCTCGCTCCAGCCATAGCGGGCCTGCAGATCGGGCTTGAGCGTCGGCAGGACGAGCCGGTCGATATAGCTCAGCACCACCGCCGCAAAGAGCAAGCCGCAGACGATCCAGCGGACCTTTCCGGACGGTTTGGGGATGGTGGTCATTGGCCACTCCGACAATGTTTCGTCATTCCCGCGAACGCGGGAATCCACCTCCGGACCTCGCGATTGGGGCTATGGCAGGAGATGGATCCCCGCTTTCGCGGGGATGACGGCGTGGAGTGGCCAAAGCAGGTCAAGCGATCACCAGTTGAACATGGTGCCGTCTTCGAGCCGGTTCACCGGCAGGAAGGCGCGATTATATTCATATTTGGCGGCCAGTTCCTCGTCGATGTCGACGCCCAGGCCCGGCTTGTCGCCCGGATGCATCGCGCCGTTTTCGAACGTGTAAGCATGGGGGAAGACCGCGTCGGTCTCGGGCGTGTGGCGCATATATTCCTGCACCCCGAAATTGGGCACCGACAGATCGAAATGGAGCGCAGCGGCCATGCAGACCGGCGACAGGTCGGTCGCGCCGTGGCAGCCGGTGCGGACCTGATAGAGATCGGCGAGGTTCGCGATCTTGCGCAGGTGGCTGATGCCGCCGGCATGGACCACGGTGGCGCGGATATAGTCGATCAGCTGGTTCTGGATCAGTTCGCGGCAATCATGGATCGAGTTGAAAATCTCGCCCACGGCCAGCGGCGTGGTGGTGTGCTGGCGGATCAGCTTGAACGCATCCTGATTTTCAGCCGGCGTCGCATCTTCCAGCCAGAAGGGGCGATATTGTTCCAGATCCTTGCCCAGACGCCCGGCCTCGATCGGGGTCAGGCGATGATGGATGTCGTGCAGCAGATGCACGTCCCAGCCCAGCGCTTCGCGGGCCGCCTTGAACAGTTCGGGGACGATGCGGAGATATTTGCTGGTATTCCAGACATTTTCGGTCGGCAGGTCGGCGTCGGCGGGTTCGTAGAAATATTTGTCCTTCGACACGCCATAGGTCGATGCCATGCCAGGGACGCCGCACTGGATGCGGATCGCCTTGTAGCCCTGCGCCTGATATTCCAGCGCGACCTTGACCGTATCCTCGATCGTCGTGCCATTGGCATGGCCATAGACCATGACGCTTTCGCGGCTGGCACCGCCGAGCAGCTGATAGACCGGCAGGCCGGCAATCTTGCCCTTGATGTCCCAGAGCGCGGTGTCGACGGCGGCGATGGCCGACATCGTCACCGGGCCACGGCGCCAATAGGCGCCCTTGTAGAGATATTGCCAGATATCCTCGATCTGGTGCGCGTCCCGGCCGATCAGGCAGGGAATGACATGGTCCTGCAGATAGGAGGCGACGGACAGTTCGCGGCCATTGAGGGTCGCATCGCCCAGACCATAGACGCCCTCTTCGGTCTCGATCTTGAGGGTGACGAAATTGCGGCCAGGGCAGGTGACGATGACCTTGGCGCCGGTAATCTTGGGCATGGATGCTCCCCTAAAACTGGTATGACCAATAATGGCCATAGGCGATAATCAATTTGCCTTCAACGATATTGGTCAGGCCAATACCGTCAGGCGATCTCCAATGTAATCGTCTGAAGCGTGGCGCTGTCCGGCCCGACCATGATGTCGAACAGGCCGGGTTCGACCACTTCGCGCATGTCGAGATTCCACAGCGCGAAGGCTTCGGGACCGATGGTCAGGCGCACGGTGCGGCTTTCGCCCGGCGCCAGCGCGATCCGCTCAAAGCCCTTCAGTTCCTTGAGCGGGCGGGTGACCGAGGCGGTCTGGTCATGGACATAGAGCTGCACCACCTCTTCGCCCGCGACAGTGCCGACATTGCGGACATCGACCTCCACCGTCACGTCGCCGCCCACGCCAATGCGGCTGGCCGACAGGCGCGGCGGACCGAAGGCGAATTTGGTGTAGCTGAGGCCGAAGCCGAACGGGAAAAGCGGGCTGGCATCGGCGAAGAGATAGCCGCGCCGCGAGGATGGCTTGCGGTTGTAGAAGATCGGGATCTGGCCCGCGTCGCGCGCGACGGTGACGGGCAGCTTGGCCCCCGGATTGACGTCTCCGAACAATATGTCGGCCATGGCCGTGCCGCCCTCCTGCCCCGGATACCAGCATTCGATCAGCGCATTGGCGCCATCGACCACGGCGGGATAGCTGGGCGGGCGACCGTTGATGGCGCACACCACCACCGGCTTTCCGGTCGCCTTCATCGCGGCGAACAGGTCATTCTGCTCGCCGACCAGATCGAGGCTGGTGCGATCGCCCAGATGGTTTTTGGCAAAGCCTTCGCGGCTGGTCTGTTCGGTGTCGCCGATGGCCAGCAGGATGATGTCGGCGGTCTTCGCGACCTCGACCGCTTCGGCGATCAGCTGGCGGTTCTTCGCCGGATCGGCCAGCAGCACTTCGTCCACCGAGCGATCCTCGCTCTGGGTGATGAAGACGCCCTGGGCGTGGACGATGTCCGCCCGGTTGCCGAGCTTCGCCCTGATGCCATCGAGCAGTGAAACCGCCTGGCGCGGGATCGAGGAATAGCCGCCCAGCCGCGCGATCGCGGCATTGGGGCCGATCACGGCCACCTTGCGATGGGCGCCGGGCTTGAGCGGCAAGGTGCCGTCATTCTTGAGCAAGACGATCGACTTGTGCGCCGCCTTGAGCGCCAGCGCGCGCGCCTCCGCATTGCCGGTGAGCGCATCATAATCGGCGCGTGGCCAGGGGTTTTCGAACAGGCCCGCGCGGAACTTGAGCGTCAACATCCGCGTGCAGGCGAGGTTGACGGCCTCAAGGGGCACTTTTCCGGCGCGGACCTGCTCCACGAGCGTGCGATAGGCCAGGCCATCGGGCAGCTCGCAATCGACCCCGGCGCGGAGCGCGGCACGGGCCGTCGCCTCCAGGTCGGGCTGGACATGGTGGATGGTGTCGAGTTCGGGGACGGCGCCATAGTCGCTGACCACTGCGCCGTCGAAATGCCATTCGCCGCGCAAAATGTCGCCGAGCAGCCATTTGTTCTGATGGCTGGGGACGCCGTCAATCTCGTTATAGCTGGGCATGACGGCGGCGATGCCGGTGCGCTTGACCACCTGACGGAAGGGCGGGAAGAAATTCTCGCGCAGTTCGCGCTCGCTGATCGGCGCGGGCGCGATATTCTCGCCCGCCTGCGGCTGGCCATGGCCGGTCATATGCTTGAGCGTGGCCATGACCTTGTCCGGGCCGATCTGCTTGCCCTCCCCCTGCAGGCCCAGCACGGCTGCAACGCCCATCTCGCCGCAGAGATAGGGGTCTTCGCCAAAAGTCTCCTCAATCCGGCCCCAGCGCGGGTCGCGGGCGATGTCGACCACCGGCGAGAGGGCGAGATGGACGCCGCGCGCGCGCACTTCCCGCGCGATAACCGACTGGACATCGGTCATCAGCTGGCGGTCGAAGCTGCCGGCAAGGCCGATCGCCATCGGGAACATGGTGGCGTCGGTCGCCATGTAGCCGTGGAGCGATTCCTCGTGGAAGAGGACAGGGATGCCGAGGCGGGTGTCCTCCACCGCCCATTTCTGGACGGCATTGATGAAGGCGACAGTATCGGCCGGGGTGCGCCAGCGCGCACCGACGCCGCCGGCCTGGGTCGACCCATTGGGCGCGCCGCGCCGGTCGGACGGCCGGGTGATCTGGCCGAAGCTCGCCGGATAGGCCTTGCTCGCCTTGGCCGGCGAGAAGGTGAGATCGTCCATGATGTCGGCCTTGGTCGCCCAGAGCGCGATGATCTGGCCGACCTTTTCCTCCAGCGTCATGCGGCCGAGCAGGTCACGCACGCGCAGGTCGATGGGGGCGGTTGCGTCCTTGTAGAGCGGACCGCCCTTCCCCTTCGCCGCCAGCGGGGCGGCGGCGAGCGCGGAGGTGGAGGCGAGCAGGCCGAGCGCCTGGCGACGGGCGAAACGGGTCGTCATCATGGCTTATTGCACCGTCAGGGTGGTGGACTGGAGCGCGACCGAGCTGTTGCCGGTCATGATCTCGAAATCGCCGGGTTCGACGACGCGGTGCATCTGGTCATTCCACATCTGCAGCGCCTCGGGACCGACGGTGAAGGTCACGGTGCGGCTCTCGCCGGGTTTCAGCGTCACGCGCTGGAAGCCCTTCAGCTCCTTGACCGGGCGGGTGACCGAGCTGACCTTGTCGCGGATATAGAGCTGGACGACCTCGTCCCCTTCCCGCGCGCCGGTGTTGCGGACATCGACCGAAACGCTGGTCTTGCCGCCGGTGCCGATCCTGGTGGCGGACAGGCGCGGCGCCGACAGGCTGAAGCTGGTGTAGCTAAGGCCGAAGCCGAAAGGATAGAGCGGGTCTATGGTGTCGAACAGATAGCCGCGCCGGGCCGAGGGCTTCATATTGTAGAAAAGCGGCAACTGGCCGGCCGAACGCGGCACGGTAACGGGAAGCTTGCCGCCCGGATTGACGTCACCGAACAGGATGTCGGCCACGGCATTGCCGCCCTGCTCGCCCAGATACCAGCCTTCGAGGATGGCGTTGGCCTGTTCGCTGACCTTGACCGTGGAAGCGGGACGGCCGTTGATGAGGACGACGGTGATCGGCTTGCCCAGGGCTTTCAATGCATCGAACAGCTCCTGCTGCTCGCCGACCAGGTCGAGGCTGGGGCGGTCGCCCAGATGATTGTCGGCCCAGCCCTCGCGGCTCGACTGTTCGGTGTCGCCGAGCGTCAGGATGATGCGGTCGACATTGCGCGCCGCCTCGACCGCCTGGGCGATCAGCTTGCGATTTTCGGCCGGGTCCGACTTGGTGACGCTGTCGGCCCACCAGTCGTCATCCTCGGTGATCTTCACGCCCTGAGCGAAGACGATGTTCGCCTTGGTGCCGACCCGCGCCTTGATCCCTTCGAGGATCGAGACGCTGTGCGGCGGCTGGCCATAATAGCCGCCCAGCCGCGCGACCGCCGCGCTGGGGCCGATCACCGCGATCGTGCCTTCGGGCTTCAGCGGCAGCATGCCGTCATTCTTGAGCAGGGTGATCGACCGCTGCGCGGCGGTGCGGGCGAGCGCGCGGGCATCTTCATTATTGGTGATCGCGGCCGCAGCATTGGCGTCGGCATAGGGATTTTCAAACAGGCCGGCGCGGAACTTCAACTCCAGCATGCGGCGCACGGCGAGATCGACCTTCGCCTCGCTGACCTTGCCCTCGCGCACCAGCTTGCCGAGCGTGGCATAGGACAGGCCCTCGGGCAGGTCCGCATCGACGCCGGCATCGAGCGCGCGCATCGCCGCCTCTTCCAGATTGGCGGCGATATGGTGGATGCTCATCAACTGATCGACGGCCGAATAATCGGAGACGACGGCGCCGCGAAAGCCCCATTCTTCCCGCAGGATATTTTCCAGCAGCCAGCGATTGGCATGGCTGGGCACGCCGTCAATCTCGTTATAGCTGGCCATCACCGCCTCGATGCCGGTGCGTTTCACCACCTGTTCGAAGGGCGGGAAGAAATTCTCGCGCAATTCCCGTTCCGATACCGGCGCCGGGCCGATATTGGTGCCGCTTTCGGGCTGGCCATGGCCGGTCAGATGCTTGAGCGTGGCGAAGACATGATTGGGCTGGAGCGTGCGCGAACGGCCAACACCCTGAAGCCCCTCGACCGCAGCAACGCCCATTTCGCCGACCAGATAGGGATCCTCGCCATAGGTTTCCTCGATCCGGCCCCAGCGCGGGTCGCGGGCGATGTCGACCACGGGCGAGAGCACCATCGGCACGCCGCGCGCGCGGATTTCACGGGCGATCACCTGATTGACCTGGCGCAGCATGGCGGGATCCCAGCTCGACGCCATGGCGATCGACTGGGGGAAGCTGGTGGCGCCAACGGCGGCATAGCCGTGCAGCCCTTCTTCATGGAACAGGATCGGGATGCCGAGCCGGGTCTGCGTCATCGCCCATTTCTGCAAGCCGTTGACCAGTGCCACGGTGCGGCGCGGATCGCGGCCGGGCACGACGCGCGGGCTGAAACTGCCGCGCCCGTCGGAAGGCCGGGTGAAATGGCCAATGCCGTTGGGGAAGGTCGGGCTGAGCTTGCTGGGGTCCAGTTCGCCCTGCGCGTCCAGCAGCTTCACCTTGTCGGTCCAGACGGTGGTGATCTGGGCGATCTTTTCATCCAGCGTCATGCGCGCCAGCAGATCATCGACGCGCGCCTCGATCGGGGCGGACGCATCCTTGTAGAGCGGGCGGGCCGACTGACCGGTCGCTGGTGCTGCCGTAACGGGCGTGAGCGGCGCCGCCATCACCAGCGACAGCGCTGATGCTGCGCACAAAAACTGAACTGACCGGATCACGACGCCCCTCTCCAATTTTGTCGCGGCTTTCCTTTTTGCTTGCCGCCGATCAACTGATAGCGTTACCATCACAACCCAAGAGCTGCTTGTCAATGCCACCGTTGGCAATGCACCAAAAAATTGCCTGCGGGCCAAGGGGGAGAGGACCGAATGTTTGCGCGCCTGTTTTGCTGGATCATGGCCAGCGCCCTTTTGATCAGCGCGCCCCGTGCGCTGGCGGAAGACGGTTATGATCTGTGGTTGCGCAATGCGCCGGCCGATGCCGCCGCTGCCCAACAGATTGGGGCCAACGCGCGCAGCATTGTCGGCGGGGCCAGCCCTACCCTGATGATCGCCCGGCGGGAATTGCAGCGCGGCATTGCCGGGCTGACCGGCGCCACCGTGCCCCTGACAGCAACAGTGCAGCAAGGTGCGATCCTGCTGCAATCGGCCGCGCAGCAGGACAAGCCGTCCATATCGACCGACGGGCTGGGCGCAGATGGTTATGCGATTCGCACCATGACGGTCGCGGGCAAGCCGGTGACGGTGATTGCCGGCGCGACCGATGTCGGCGTGCTGCACGGCGCCTATGCCTGGCTGCGCCTTGCCCGCACCGGCGCAGCGCTCGACCGGATCGATATGCGCAGCGCGCCGCGCATCGGCCTGCGCCTGCTCAACCATTGGGACAATCTGGATGGCACGGTCGAGCGCGGCTATGCCGGCCAGTCGATCTGGGACTGGTGGCGCCTGCCCGATTATAAGGGGCCACGCTATACCGACTATGCCCGCGCCAATGCCTCGCTGGGCATCAACGGCACGGTGCTCAACAATGTGAACGCCAAGTCGGACAGCCTGACGGCGGCCTATATCGCCAAGGCGGCGGCGCTGGCCGACCTGTTCCGCCCCTATGGCATCAAGGTCTATCTGTCGGTCAAATGGACCGCGCCGATGGAACTGGATGGCCTCAAAAGCGCCGATCCGCTCGATCCGGCGGTTGCCGCCTGGTGGAAGGCCAAGGCCGACGAAATCTACAAGGCGATCCCCGATTTCGGCGGTTTCCTGGTGAAGGCGAACAGCGAGGGCCAGCCCGGCCCGCAGGATTACAAGCGCACCCATGCCGACGGCGCCAACATGCTGGCGGCTGCGGTCAAGCCGCATGGCGGCATCGTGATGTGGCGCGCCTTCGTCTATGCCCATGACAATCCCGACGATCGCGCCAAGCAGGCCTATAGCGACTTCAAGCCGCTCGACGGCCAGTTTGCCGACAATGTCATCGTCCAGGTGAAGAATGGCGCAATCGACTTCCAGCCGCGCGAACCCTTCCACCCGCTGTTCGGCGCGATGCCCAAGACGCCGCTGATGATGGAATTCCAGATCACCAAGGAATATCTGGGCCAGTCGACCCACCTTACCTATCTCGGCACGCTGTTCGAGGAGACACTGAAGAGCGATACGCTGGCCAGGGGCAAGGGATCGACCGTCGCCAAGGTGATCGACGGATCGCTGGAAGGCCACAAGCTGACCGGCATCGCCGGGGTCGCCAATATCGGCGTCGACCGCGACTGGAGCGGGTCGATCTTCAACCAGGCAGACTGGTATGCGTTCGGCCGCATGGCGTGGGATACGGACCTGACCGCCGAAGCTGTCGCGCGCGAATGGGCGGCGCAGACCTTCTCCCCCGATCCCAGGGTGGTTGCGCCGATCGTCGCGATGATGATGGGATCGCGCGAGGCGGCGGTCGACTATATGACGCCGCTGGGCCTAGCCCATATCATGGGCACTGGCCATCATTATGGCCCCGCCCCCTGGGTGTCCGAACTGGCGCGGCCCGAATGGAACCCGGTCTATTATCACAAGGCCGACAGGCAAGGCATCGGCTTTGACCGGACCAGGACGGGCAGCAATGCCACCGGCCAATATGCGCCGGCGCTGGCGAAGCTGCTGGATAATCCGAAGACCACGCCGGAGCGCGAACTGCTGTGGTTCCATCACCTGCCCTGGGACTATCGCCTGCAATCGGGCGAGACACTGTGGGACGGCCTCATCCATCATTATGACCGGGGCGTCGAAACGGTCGCGGCGATGCAGCGGGACTGGGCCAAGCTCAAGCCCCAGGTCGATGCCGAGCGTTTCGCGCAGGTCGAGACCTTCCTGGCGATCCAGCATCGCGAAGCGCAATGGTGGCGCGACGCCTGCATCGCCTATTTCCAGTCGGTGTCCGGCCGCCCCCTGCCCGCCGGCAGCGCGGCGCCCGCCCATCCGCTCGACTGGTACAAGGCGCTGAGCTTCCCCTATGCGCCGGGGCATCCGAAATGAGATTTTACTTAAGCTTGCGCAATGATCCCGCTAGCAGAGAGGTTTAGCCCCATGTCGAAGGCCCCGAAAAACTGATGGAAGCCAGAAGTTCCCGCCGCCAGCGCAACGCGCCCACCATCAACGATGTGGCGAAACATGCCGGCGTTTCGCCGATGACGGTGTCGCGGGTGATCAACGGTGAACAGGTGGTGCGGGCGGCGACCAAGGAGAAGGTGGAGGCGGCGATCGCCGCGCTCAACTACTCCCCCAGCGCCGCCGCGCGCAGCCTGGCGGGCGGCGACGAGACGCGGATCGGCCTGCTCTATTCCAACCCGTCGGCATCCTATCTGTCGGAATTTCTGGTCGGGAGCCTCGACCAGTCGAGCCGTGCCGGCATCGACCTGGTCGTCGAGAAATGGGACGAGCAGACCGCGATCAAGGCGGTGGTCGACCATCTGGTGCGCGGCCGGATCGACGGCGTCGTGCTGCCGCCGCCGCTGTGCGACCATGAAGCGATGATCGATGCCCTGCGCGAGGCGGGCATCCCCGCCGTCGTGGTGGCGACCGGCCATGCGCCGGCCAGCCTGGCCGCGGTCAGCATCGACGACCGGGGCGCGGCCTATGAAATGACCCGGCACCTGATTGGCCTTGGCCATAACCGCATCGGCTTCATCAAGGGGCATCCGAACCTGAGCGCCAGCGAGGAACGGTATCAGGGCTATATCCGCGCGCTGGGCGAAGCCGGCATCGCGCTGGACGATGCGCTGGTGGAACAGGGCTTCTTCACCTACCGATCCGGCCTGGACGCGGCCGAGCATATATTGGCGCGGGACAATCCGCCGACCGCCATCTTCGCCAGCAATGACGACATGGCCGCCGCGACGGTGGCGATCGCCCATCGCAACGGGCTGGACGTGCCGGGCGACCTCACCGTCTGCGGCTTCGACGATACCTCGCTCGCCACCACCATCTGGCCGGAACTGACCACCATCCGCCAGCCGATCAGCGCCATGTCGCGGGCGGCGGTCGACCTGCTGGTCCGCCACATCAAGGGCCGCCGCACCCAGAGCGAGGATGGCCCGCCGCACATGCTGCTGGACTATGAACTGGTCCGCCGCCAGTCCGACGCGGCGCCGCGATTGCGCCCCAAGCACAAGGGCCGAAAATAGGATCAGCAGCGCTTAACTTCGCATATTTCCTGCACATTGCGACATTTTCATGCGCGCGTTGGAAATCTTCTTGCGAGGATGGATGGTGCGCGGACGATGGGAAAGAGCCTGGGCCCGGTGTAGCAGGGTTGGCTGGGTGTAGGACAGGTTTGGGTGGGAAGCGGAATGGCGGGTTTCGAGCGTTGAGGGGCAATTTTTGCCATCGCCCCCCTTCAACTTCCTCATGATAGGACTTCTTTGACGGTTCCCCATCCTACCAATGTCGCGCCCTCTTGAATGCGCCACTTTCGGCCGGGATAAATTTCCGCTTGATGCTGAGGTCCAATAAACAACTCGATTAGAAACTCAGCACTCTCGCCCGGTCTTAATTCCTTTCCATTTGGCACATCAATCGAACCCCTTGCCATTTCGAGGTCCAACGGCTCAAAGAAATTATGGTTCGGACGGTAACTTCCGCTGATCGCATGCCTTCGCCCTCCTTCTATCGTCGATAAAAGTCGGATGCTTGCGCGGATAATTACGCTTTCATTCATGGCTTTACTCATCGTTCCGCCGGTTGCCAGACAATGCTCGGCAAGATGTCCGCTTTTGGACGCCCGATACAGAAACGTAAAAGGCAATTTTTGGTCGTGTCGCGCCGGGCAGCTTTTCCGGCCATAAGCGGACAGGTCGCTGCGGGGAGCGCTTTGTAGCGATCGGCTCTGTGGACAGCAATCGAGGGTGGGTTGCGGCCATCCCACCTACGTCATGCTGAACTTGTTTCAGCATCCATCAAGCCTAACAAGCCATTGGTCTATTGGGAGGAATGGCCCCTGAAACAAGTTCAGGGTGACGATGATGGGATGGGCCGCTTCTGATCGCTTCCAGACCATCCTACCCTGAAAGGGTAGGAATTTACCGTCGCTCTTGGTCGTTTCTTGCCAGTGACAGCAGGTGTCATCCTGACGAAAGTCAGGATCCATTCTGCGCTACGACGGATGGGGAGCGTTGAATGGATCCCGGATCAACTCCGGGATGACGACGATGGTGAGGGCACCGCTTGGTCGTCAGCGGTCAAAACCCGTTATCGTCATGACTTCGCCATGCTCGCAAGGACGCAAAAGGGCGCCGGACCGGGTGGTCGGGCGCCCTTTTCTTTACTGTCGCGCGGCGCTGGCCGTGCGCGGTGTCAGGCTTCGCCGAAGACGCGGGCGAAGATGGTGTCGACCTGGCGGAAATGATAGTCGAGGTTGAACTTGTCCTCGATTTCCTGCGCGCTCAATGCCTTGGCGACATCTTCGTCGGCCTTGAGCAGTTCGAGCAGCGAGAGCTGGCCGTCGGATTCCCAGACCTTCATCGCGTTGCGCTGGACGTAGCGATAGCTGTCTTCGCGGCTGACGCCGGCCTGGGTCAGGGCCAGCAGCACGCGCTGCGAGTGGACGAGGCCGCCCATCTTGTCGAGATTCTTCATCATCCGCTCGGGGTAGACGAGCAGCTTATCGATCACGCCGGTCAGGCGGCCGAGCGCGAAGTCGAGGGTGATGGTGGCATCGGGGCCGATATAGCGCTCGACCGAGGAGTGCGAGATGTCGCGCTCATGCCAGAGCGCCACATTTTCCATGGCGGGCAGCGCATAGCTGCGCACCATGCGGGCGAGGCCCGTGAGGTTTTCGGTGAGGACCGGGTTGCGCTTGTGCGGCATGGCCGACGAGCCCTTCTGGCCGGGCGAGAAATATTCCTCTGCTTCCAGCACTTCGGTGCGCTGCAGGTGGCGGACCTCGACGGCGAGGCGTTCGATCGAGGAGGCGATGACGCCGAGCGTCGCGAAGAACATGGCGTGGCGATCGCGCGGGATCACCTGGGTCGAGACCGGCTCGATCGCGAGGCCGAGCTTTTGCGCCACATGTTCCTCGACGCGCGGATCGATATTGGCGAAGGTGCCGACCGCGCCCGAAATGGCGCAGGTGGCGACTTCCTCGCGCGCCGCGACCAGGCGGGTCTTGCAGCGCGAAAATTCGGCATAGGCTTCGGCCATCTTGAGGCCGAAGGTGACCGGTTCGGCATGGATGCCGTGGCTGCGGCCGATGGTCGGGGTCAGCTTATGCTCGAAGGCGCGGCGCTTGATGACGTCGAGCAGCTTGTCGAGATCCTCGATCAGCAGGTCGGCGGCGCGGGTCAGCTGCACGGCCAGGCAGGTGTCGAGCACGTCGGAGCTGGTCATGCCCTGGTGCATGAAGCGGGCTTCGTCGCCCACCTGTTCGGCGACCCAGGTCAGGAAGGCGATGACGTCATGCTTGGTGACGGCTTCGATCGCGTCGATCGCGGGCACGTCGATCGCGGGGTTGGTGGCCCACCAGTCCCACAGCGCCTTGGCGGCCGACGGCGGGACGACGCCCAGTTCGCCCAGCTTCTCGGTCGCGTGCGCCTCGATCTCGAACCAGATCTTGAAGCGGGCTTCCGGCTCCCAGAGGGCGGTCATTGCGGGACGGGAATAGCGGGGGACCATGGGCGAATCCTGCGGCTGGAGGGTGGATATTGCCGCGCCGCCTAGCAGCCTGCGCCCTTTGGGGCAATTGAGGAGGCTCCCCTGCCCCGCGCGCGCCTCATCCGGCCGCAATTATCCAAGCAAAGACAGTCGAACCGAAGCATTTCATAAGTCCAAATGCGTAGATGAACCGATATTCAGGAACTTTTCCTAGTCTTCATGTATTATGTCATGGCAATTAAGGCATGAAGCCAAAGCAGGCGCCCAGTGCAGGCCCTGCGCGTTTCAATGATATAAAGGATGTCGCCATGATCCGCACCTTGCTTCTGACGAGCGCCATGCTGGTCGCAGCGCCCGCTTTGGCGCAGCAGGCTGCGCCGGCCGATCCGGCAGCACAGGCCGCGCAACCGGCCGCGCCCGCGAGCCCGGCAGAACCGCAGGCCGCGCAGCCGGCAAACCCGGCCAATTCGGTCGCCGCGATCGTCGAGTCGGAATTCCCGGCCTATGACACGAACAAGGACGGACAGCTGGACCAGGGCGAGTTTTCGCGCTGGATGGTGGCCCTCAAGGATCAGGAGATGAAGGCCACCGGCAAGACGCTGCCGCCGGCCGAAGTCACTGCCTGGGCCAGCGGCGCCTTCACCACTGCCGATGCCGACAAGAGCATATCGGTCAGCAAGCCCGAACTGATCAGCTATCTGAGCGGCAGCGCGGGCGCATAAATATTCCCTTCCCGTCACGAAGGCAGGGAAAATACAGAACCCCAAGCGGGTCGCACCGGGGCGGCATGTCACAGAACATGCCGCCTCCTTTTTTTGATCGCGGATGGTCGCGGGGCCGGAAACAGACCCCGACCGGTTCAGCGACGCTTCTTGGTATAGAGCAGGGCAGCGACGATCGCGGCCGAACCGATGCCCACGGCAGTGCCCATCCACACGGCCTTTCCGGCAGACTTGCGCGCCGCATCGGCAAGATCGGGGGCATTATCCTCTGGCTGGAGGGCTTCTGCGCCGGCGTCCGGCACGCTCTCTTGGTTCTTCTTCATAGTCCCCCTTCTATGCCGCAGCCCGGCGGGACTGAAAAGGGCTGACGTAGCGGCAAGGCCGGAAATTCGCCGTGCCACGCGCACGCCATGACGCCTGACCCGCGGCCAGCAAAGCCCCGACGCCCCGACGCTGCGAGCGATTTTCACCAGAGGGTCTTGACTTGCACCGCCCTTCCATGTTGGTAGCGCTATCAATCAACAACCAGGTGCATAGGAGAAGATGATGCCGGGGGATACCGCCTTGCTTGACTGTCTGCCGCATGACTGGCGGACCGGGCTTTTCCTGGGCCGCATCCAGACGAACGCGGGCCCGAGCCCGATCCTGGTGTCGCAGGGCATCGTGTACGACATGAGCGCGATCGCGCCGACCAGCGCCCAGCTGGTCGAGAAGCTGCCCTTCGTCGCCGCCACCGATGGCGAGAAGATCGGCGATCTGGACGCGATCGAGGCGGCCCTGCTGAGCCCGGTCGACCTGCAATGCGTCAAGGCCTGTGGCGTAACCTTTGCCCTGTCGGCGCTGGAGCGCGTGATCGAGGAACGGGCGCGCGGCGATGCCGGCGCTGCCGCCGAAATCCGTGGCCGCCTGGAAGAGCGGGTGGGCGGATCGATCCGCGCCGTGGTGCCGGGCACCGAGGAAGCCGCTGCGCTCAAGGCCGCGCTGATCGAGGACGGCCTGTGGTCGCAATATCTGGAGGTCGCGATCGGCCCGGATGCGGAAGTCTTCACCAAGGCACCGGTGCTGGCGACGGTCGGCCCGATGGCGGAAATCGGCATCCGGTCCGATTCCACCTGGAACAATCCCGAACCCGAGGTCGTGCTGCTGGTCAATGCCGATGGCCAGGCCGTGGGTGCGACGCTGGGCAATGACGTCAACCTGCGCGATTTCGAGGGCCGTTCCGCCCTGCTGCTGGGCAAGGCGAAGGACAATAATGCGTCCTGCTCGCTCGGCCCGCTCGTCCGCCTGTTCGACGGCGACTTCACCATCGACGATGTGCGCAATGCCGAAGTCGGCCTGACCATCGAGGGGCCGGAAGGCTATATGCTCGAAGGCACGAGCCGGATGGACCAGATCAGCCGCGATCCGCTGGAACTGGTGCGCCAGACCCTGTCCGAACATCAATATCCTGATGGCTTCGCCCTTTTCCTGGGCACGTTGTTCGCGCCGGTGCAGGACCGTGATGAGGAAGGTCGCGGCTTTACCCACAAGGTCGGTGACATCGTTGCCATCTCCACCCCGCGCCTGGGCAAGCTGATCAATCCGGTGGTGACGTCGAAGGACGCCGCACCCTGGACCTTTGGCCTGACCGCGCTGATGACCAATCTTGCCGGGCGCGGTCTGCTCTCGGCCGTCGACCAGAAAGAAACTGCATGAGCCGCGCCATCTACCCGAGCCTGAAGGGCAAGCGGGTCTTCATCAGCGGCGGCGGCAGCGGCATCGGCGAAGGGCTGGTCGAAGCCTATGCGATGCAGGGCGCGCATGTCGCCTTCTGCGACATCGCCATCCCCGAGAGCGAGGCGCTGGCCGCACGGCTGAGCGGCTGCGCCTTCACCCCGATCTTCCACGCCTGCGACCTGCGCGACATCGACGCGCTGCAGGCGATGATGGCGCGGGTCGAGGCGGAACTGGGCGGGATCGACATATTGATCAACAACGCCGCCAATGACGATCGCCACACGATCGAGGATGTGACCCAGGCCTATTGGGACGAGCGGATGGCGGTCAATCTGCGCCACCAGTTCTTCGCGGCGCAGGCGGCGATCCCGGCGATGAAGCGCGCGGGCGGCGGCGTGATCCTGAACTTCGGTTCGATCAGCTGGCACCTCGCCCTGCCCGACCTCATCCTCTACCAGACCGCCAAGGCGGCGATCGAGGGGCTGACGCGCAGCCTGGCCCGCGACCTTGGCCGCGACAATATCCGCGTCAACACGATCATTCCGGGCAATGTGAAGACGCTGCGCCAGGAAAAATGGTACACGCCCGAAGGCGAGGCCGAGATCGTCGCGGCCCAGTGCCTGGACGGCCGCATCCTGCCGGTCGACGTCGCCGCGCTGGCCATGTTCCTGTCGTCGGACGATGCGCGCTATTGCACCGGCCATGACTATTTCATCGACGCCGGCTGGCGCTGATATGAGCGACGCCGCACCGCGCAGCGTCCTGTCGGTCGGGGCGATACTGGGCGAAGGGCCGATCTGGGTCGAACGCGAGGCGGCCTTGTGGTTCGTCGATATCAAGGGCCATGCGATCCACCGCTTCGACCCGGCGCTGGACGTGTCCAAGAGCTGGACCACGCCGGGCCAGGTCGGCTGGATCGTGCCGACCGACGACGGGCTGTTCGCGGTCGGCCTGCAATCGGGCGTGCATCGCTTCGATCCGAAGAGCGGCGCCTTCACCCTGCTCCACGCGCCCGAGGCGCATCGGCCGGGCAACCGGCTGAACGACGCCACGGTGGCACCCGGCGGGGCCCTGTGGTTCGGGTCGATGGACGATGCGGAGGAAGAGGAAAGCGGCCGTTTCTATCGGCTGCATCGCGGCGACCTGGTCGAGAGCGGGCTGGCCGCCGTGTCGATCACCAACGGCCCTGCCCTCTCGCCCGACGGGCGCATCCTCTATCATACCGACACGCTGGGTCGCGCCATCTGGCAATGCCCGGTCGATGCCGATGGCGTCGCCGGCGCCGCCACCCTGTTCACCCGGATCGAGGATGGCGCGGGCTATCCCGATGGCCCCACGGTCGATGCCGAAGGCTGTCTGTGGACCGGGCTGTTCGGCGGATGGGCGGTGCGCCGCTATGATCCGGCCGGGCGGCTGATGCGGGAAATCCGCTTCCCCGTCGCCAACATCACCAAGATCGCCTTTGGCGGCCCGGAGCTGATGACGACCTATGCCACGACGGCGCGCAAGGGACTGGATGTGACAGCGTTGACAGAACAGCCCCTGGCAGGCGATCTGTTCGCCTTCGACGCCGGCGTCGCGGGGCTGCCGGGCCATGTCGCCACGATATAGAAGAAATAGAGAGCTGGAAGGACAAGCAGATGAGTGAGGGGAGCGCCGGGAAGGTCAATATGGCCTTCATCGCAGCGATCGTGGCCGTCGCCACGATCGGCGGTTTCATGTTCGGTTATGATTCGGGCGTCATCAACGGCACCCAGAAGGGGCTGGAAGCCGCCTTCGACCTGGGCAAGCTGGGCATCGGCGTCAATGTCGGCGCGATCCTGGTCGGGTCGTCGATCGGCGCGTTCGGCGCAGGCCGCATGGCCGACATCATCGGCCGTCGCGGCGTGATGATGTTGGCGGCGATCCTGTTCCTGGTGAGCGCGCTGCTGGCCGGTGCCGCCGGTTCCTCCGCCATCTTCATCATCGCCCGCATCATCGGCGGCCTGGGCGTGGGCGCGGCGAGCGTCATCTCGCCGGTCTATATCTCCGAAGTCACCCCCGCATCGATCCGCGGCCGGCTATCGAGCGTGCAGCAGGTGATGATCATTTCCGGCCTCACTGGCGCGTTCGTCGCCAATTTCGTGCTGGCCCGCTATGCCGGCGGTTCGACCGCGCCCTTGTGGCTCGACTTCCCGGCCTGGCGCTGGATGTTCTGGCTGCAGGCGATCCCGGCCGCCATCTATTTCCTGGCGCTGCTGGTGATCCCGGAAAGCCCCCGCTATCTGGTCGCGCGCGGCCAGGACGAACGCGCCCGCGCGGTCCTGACCAAGCTGTTCGGTGCCGAGGAAGCCAATCGCAAGGTTACCGAGATCCGCGCCAGCCTGGCCGCCGATCATCACCGCCCCAAGCTCAGTGACCTGATCGACAAGGCCAGCGGCAAGGTGCGCCCGATCGTGTGGGCCGGCATTGGCCTGGCCGTGTTCCAGCAGCTGGTCGGCATCAACGTCGTCTTCTATTATGGCGCCACCCTGTGGGAAGCCGTCGGCTTTTCCGAGGATAATGCGCTGCAGATCAACATCCTGTCGGGCGTGCTGTCGATCGGCGCGTGCCTGGGCACGATCATGCTGGTCGACAAGATCGGCCGCAAGCCGCTGCTGCTGATCGGCTCCGCCGGCATGGCGGTGACGCTGGCGATCGTCGCCTATGCCTTCTCCACCGCCGTCACCGGCGCGGATGGCGGCGTGGTGCTGCCGGGCCATAATGGCCTGATGGCGCTGATCGCGGCGAACCTCTATGTGATCTTCTTCAACCTGAGCTGGGGTCCGATCATGTGGGTGATGCTGGGCGAGATGTTCCCGAACCAGATCCGTGGTTCGGGCCTGGCCGTCGCCGGCTTTGCCCAGTGGATCGCCAATGCGGCGATCTCGGTCAGCTTCCCCTCGCTCGCCGTGTCGCCGGGCCTGGTCGTGACCTATACCGGCTATGCCCTGTTTGCCGCCATTTCCTTCTTCTTCGTGCGCGCTATGGTCCATGAGACCAAGGGCCGCGAGCTTGAGGACATGGTCGGCTGAGCAAGATCGTCACCCTGAAGGCGGGCGCGCTCAGTTGCGCGCTCGCCCCTGACATTGGCGGGTCGATCCTGTCCTTCGATCGCGACGGCGTGGCCCTGCTGCGCCGCGCGCCGCAGGACAGCCATGATCCGCTGGACATGGCCAGCTTCCCGCTGGTGCCCTATGCCAACCGCATCGCCCATGGGCGCTATAGCGTGGACGGGCAAAGCTATCAGTTGCCGCTCAATTTCGGCGACCATCCCCACAGCATCCATGGTTTTGGCTGGCAGCGGCCGTGGCATGTGCTGGAACAGTCGGGCCATAACGTCAGGCTGGAACAGACGCATGACGGCGATGCGGGCTGGCCCTGGGCCTGGCGCGCACAGCAGCATGTGCGGCTGGGCGAGGATGCGCTGGATGTCACGCTGCTGGTGCAGAATCTGGGCGACAGCGCGATGCCCTGCGGCCTTGGCTTCCATCCCTATTTCGCGCTGGACGGCGACACGATGCTGCGCTTCCACGCCGACACGCTCTGGCTCTCCTCCCCCGACATGCTGCCCGAACGGGAAGTGTCGGCCGATGCGCTGGGCGACTGGTCGCAGGGCGCGCGCGTGACCGGCGACAGCCTGATCGACAATGTCCATGGCGGCTGGGACCATGTGGCGCTGGTCGATCGCGGCGACGGCATCCGCCTGACCTTGACGGCGCAGGGTGCGGACTGGCTGCATGTCTTCCGCCCGCCCGCCGGTGACTTCTTCTGCCTGGAGCCGGTCAGCCATATGCCGGACGCGATCAACCGGCCCGTGGGCATGGCGATGCTGGCGCCAGGCGCCACGCAAAGCCTGTCGATGATGGTCGCCATCCGCGAAATCTGAACAGGCGCTTTCGCCCTTCGCCAAAATCGCCTAGGCTGACCGCCCTATCAGCAGCGAGAGGATCGCCGATGCAATTTCTGCGGACTGCCTTCTGGGTCGTCATCGCCGTCGCCCTCGCCTTCTTCTGCATGGCGAACTATGTCCCCGTGACCGTGCGCCTGTGGGGCGACATGGTGATGGAAACCAAATTGCCGGTGCTTCTGATCGGCGCATTCCTGCTGGGCGCCATGCCCTTCTGGATCATGGCCCGCGCGACGCGCTGGCGCATGAAGCGCCGCCTGGAGAGCACCGAGCGTGCGCTGGTCGCCGCAACCGCTTCCGCCGCGCCGGCCACGCCTGTGACGGTGACAACCCCGATCTTGCCCGACGCCACGCCGTCGCCCCTTACCCCTACAGGACAAGCATGAGCAGCCCGATCTATGTCGCCATCGACACGCCCGACCTTGCCAAGGCCCAGCATCTGGCCGGGCAGGTCCGCAACCATGTCGGCGGGCTGAAGCTGGGGCTGGAGTTCTTCTGCGCCAATGGCCATCATGGCGTGCATGAGATGATGAAGTTCGGCCTGCCGATCTTCCTCGACCTCAAGCTGCACGACATTCCCAATACGGTGGCCAAGGCGGTGCAGGCGCTGCACGGGCTGGAGCCGGCGGTGCTGACGGTCCATGCGGCCGGCGGCCGGGCGATGCTGGAGGATGCGAAGGCGGCGGCCGGCACCAAGACCAAGGTGGTGGCGGTGACGGTGCTCACCAGCCTCGACAATGGCGACCTTAACGACATCGGCGTCAATGGCGCGGCCGAGGAACAGGTGACGCGCCTCGCCGAACTGGCGCGGGACGCCGGCCTCGATGGCATCGTCTGTTCCGGCGAGGAGGTCGCACTGGTCAAGAAGATCTGGCCCGACGGCTATTTCGTCGTGCCCGGCGTGCGTCCGGCGGGCGGCGCCATGGGCGACCAGAAGCGCGCCGTGACCCCGCGCGAGGCGCTGGACCGGGGCGCGTCGATGCTGGTGATCGGTCGCCCGATCAGCCAGGCCGAAGATCCCGACCAGGCGGCGCGCGCGATCGAAGCGACGCTGTAAGGATGGCGGATCGCACCGGCGGCGCTGAGCCGATCCGGTGCGATCCTCCCCTGCCCCCTATTTCTGGAAATAGGTTTTCAGCCGCTCCGCTTCTGCCGGGGTGATCGGGATGACGGCGCCGTGCTTGGGCTGGGTGAAGTTGGTCGCCTTCATCGGCGATCCCGGCGCGTTGAAATGGCCGATGTCGCGGAAATGGACGAAATCCTCCGTCTCCGAAAAGCCCATATTGTTGACCGGCTTGGCGCCGAACACATCATACATCAGCACATAGGTGTCGGTGCCGTGGCGCCGCCACAAATTGGGCGCTTCGGTGCCGACCGTTTCCGGGTCGATCTTGGCGGGATCGAAGACATAGCCGCCATCCATGCGCGATGAGGTCGCCTGACGCAGATGGCCAGGCTTGTCATGCGCGACATAGAAGAGGCGGTAGCGATCGCCGACCCTGGTGATATCGCCATCGATCGTGCCGATGCCGGCCTTGGGATAGGTGAACAGGTCGCGCGGTTCGCTGGTCAGCGTGGTGAAGGCGTCATCCGCATAGGCATAGACCATATGGTCGGTCTCCTTGCCGTTGCGGGTGCTGAAATAGACCATGATCTTGCACTTGTCGGGATCATAGATCATTTCCGGCGCCCAGGCGGTGCCGGCATTGGCGGTCGACTTGAACAATTGATCGATGGTCACGGACGCCAGCGTCCAATGGGTGAGATCATAGGATTTCATGAAGATCATCGAGCGGTTATTGCCCCAGCCATAGCTGTCGGTCGGCCGCTGCCAGTCGGTATCGCGCAGCCCTTCGCGCCTGGCGAAAATATGCAGGTCGGTCATGGCGAGGTAGAAGGCATTGTCCGGGCCGCGCATGATATAGGGATCGCGGATGCCCTTCTGTTCGGCGACATCGCGGCCATTGAGGACCGGCGCACCGTCATTGACGTCGGTGAAGCTGTAGCCGTCCGCCGAGGTCGCGAAATGCAGCGAGTGGGTCTCGTCCTTGAAATAGACGAGGAGGTAGGACGTCCGGGCGCTGGCTTCGTCCTTCGCTTCCGGCTTGCCCTTGGCGATGCTTTTGACGATGTCGAGCTGGCGCGGCGGCGTGGCGGGGGCCGCGATCGCCATGGTGGCGCTGCCCAGCAGCAGGCCAAACCCCAGATATGTCATTCCCGACTGCCACCGCATCAACGCCCTCTCCCTCATCCATCGGGCGAGCGCATGATGATCGACAGACGCGCTTCGCCGACAGGGCCGCAGCGGACGGCGCTCTTCGCCGCCCCGTCACCGGCCCTTTATTTGTCGGACTAATGCAAACATCCGCGCATGGGTCAAGCGGGTTCCCGCGCTGCAACCCTGCCATTCATGGGTTGGGATCAGTCGGCGCTGGTGCCGCTGTCGTCGGGCGCGAAGAAATGCTGCATCACTTCGCGGGCAATGCGGGCCGGGCGCAGGGTGGAGGCATCGACGCAGCACCAGCTCGACTTGACCTCGGCCAGCACTTCTTCGCCACGGCGGATCACGGTTTCGTAGAAGGCACGGGCGCCCTGCACCTTTTCGAGGAGGACGGTGGCGATCACTTCATCATCCAGGAAGGTTGGCTTGCGATAGGTGATCTCATGCTTGAGCGCGACCCAGAGATGCTGGGCCACCGCCTCGGCCGGGGCGAGCGCGCGCCAATGGTCGAGCACGGCATCCTGCACCCACTTGAGGTAGCTGGCATTGTTGACATGACCCATGAAGTCGACGTCGTCGGGCTGGATGCCAACCGGGTACAGATGGGGAATCGCGTTACTCACAACCATGTAAGTAACATCCCCGCAGGGCGGCTGATAGAGGCTATGGGCGGATGCTGCAAAAAAGGGGGCCGATCGGTGACCGGCCCCCTTTCCGTATCGTTTTAGAAGCGCCAGCCAACCGAGGCGACGACCTGATGGCGATCGGTGTCGACATCGAATTCGCTGCTGGTCGAGCCGTCCATGAAGTCGATATGGGCGCTGTCATATTTGGAGTAGCGATATTCGATCTTGGCGAAGGTGTTGGCGTTGAGCGCGCGCTCCACGCCGCCGCCGACGCGCCAGCCGTCCAGCTTGAACGAGGTGTCGGTGACCTGGTTGGTGTCACCGGCCAGCACGCCCAGCTTGGTGTTGGTGTAGCCACCCTTCACATAGATGAGGGTCGAAGGATCGGCGAGGATACCGGCGCGGGCGCCGATATAGAGATCGCGGCCCTGCTTGACGCGGCCATAGCCGAACTGGTCGGTGAAGTCGTTGCGGCTGCTCTTGGCGGTCGAGTCGGTGAACTCGCCCTCGACGCCGACGACGGCGCCGCCGACATTCACGTCATAGCCCGCGCCGACACCATAGAGCAGGCCGTCGATCTTCTGATCGTCGCTGCCATTGTCATTGTCGATCGAGCTGCCGGCCCCGGTATGGTCATAGCCCAGGATCGCTTCGACACGCGGGCCGGTGAAGGTCGGGGTGGCATCCTGTGCGAGCGCCGGCGCGGCGACTGCACCACCGGCCAGCAAAGTGGCGACCATCAACTTACGCATAAACATCACTCCGTTGTCTTTCTCTTCCCCTTGGGGGTGAGACGCTCAAGCCGGAGCGGTCATATTTGTTTCATGAACCTCAGATAAACAGCTGATAATGTGGCATTAATGCCACGAAAGCCGCTCAGTTCGGCGCGTTCCCGTGGGCCGGGAGCGACGAAATGAGGCCGCCTTCCTTCAGCATTCCACGACATTGACGGCCAGACCGCCAAGCGATGTCTCCTTGTAACGGCTGGCCATATCCTCGCCGGTCTGGCGCATCGTCTCGATCACCGCGTCGAGGCTGACGATATGGCGGCCATCGCCCTGGAGGGCGAGATAGGCGGCGTTGATCGCCTTCACCGCGCCCATGGTGTTGCGTTCGATGCAGGGGATCTGGACGAGGCCACCGATCGGATCGCAGGTGAGGCCCAGATTATGTTCCATGCCGATCTCGGCGGCATTTTCGACCTGGCTGTTGGTGCCGCCCAGCACGGCGGCGAGACCCGCCGCCGCCATCGAGCAGGCAACGCCGACTTCGCCCTGACAGCCCATTTCGGCGGCCGAGATGGAGGCGCGCTTCTTGTAGAGGAAGCCCATGGCGGCGGTGGTGAGAAGGAAGCGGCGCTCCCCTTCCCGATCGGCGCCGGGGACGAAGCGGCGATAATAATGAAGCACCGCCGGGATCACACCGGCCGCGCCGTTGGTGGGTGCGGTGACGACCCGGCCGCCGGCGGCATTTTCCTCATTCACCGCCAGCGCGAACAGGCTGACCCATTCGAAGATCTGGGCGGGGCCGACGCTGGCGCCCTGCAACCGCAGCTTGTTATGGATCGCCTTGGCCCGGCGGCGCACCTTGAGCCCGCCGGGCAGCAGGCCCTCTTCTTTCAGGCCGCGATCGATCGAGGCGGACATGGCGTCGATCACGCTGTCGAGGAAGGCCTCGGTCTCTCCCTGGGCGCGCCAGGCGCCCTCGTTGCGGAGAACCAGCGTGGCGATGCTGAGGCCGGTCGCCTCCCCCTGCGCCAGCAGTTCGGCGCCGGACGAGAAGGGAAAGGGCTGAACCACATTATGGCCGAGCGGAATATCCGGGTCGGCGGGAATGGCGCCAGGCAGCACCGCGCCGCCGCCGATCGAATAATAGTCGCGCACCAGCTGTTCGTCCCGGCCCGGCAGCCAGGCGGTGAAGCGCATGCCGTTGCTGTGTGCCTCCAGAAATTCGCCCATGCGGAAGACAAGGTCGCGCGCTTCCTCGAACGGCACCCAGTCGAGATGGGCGCTGCCGGCGCGGATGCGGCCATCGTCACGGATCGCCTGAAGGATGGCGGGGATGGCATCGGGATCGACATTTTCGGGGCTGTGGCCCGACAGGCCCAGCAGGATCGCGCTGTCGGTGGCATGGCCCCGGCCGGTCAGCGCCAGCGACCCGTAAAGTTCGCACTGCACGCGCACCGGACAGGTCGGCAGCGTATCCATGAACATCAGCGCGGCGCGCATCGGCCCGACGGTGTGCGAGCTGGACGGGCCGATGCCGATGGTGAACAGATCCATCACGCTGATCGCGGCGGCGCTGTCGATGCGCGATTTGGTCACGTCAATAATCCTTGGAAATACGCAGGTTGGCGCTCTGGCGGCCGAGGGTGGAAATGGCGCCTAGCAGGGACAGCCAGCGTGTCACCTGATATTCCATCCGGGTGGCGCTATAGCCCTGCCCGTCGCTGATCAGTTCGACATAGGTCTTGCGGGTCAGATATTTGCCGGCGGCAAGCGAAGTGCCCTGCCCCTGGGTCGGATCGGCCGCGATGATGCGCAGACGATCCAGGCCCGCCGCCTTGCGCACCGCATTGATCGGATCAAGCCCGCCCTCGCCCTGAAGCGAGCCGACCGCCGAGGCAAGCTGGAGCGCTTCGGGCGCGGACAGGTTGGTGATCGAGGTGCCGAACAGGATGCGCGAGAGCAGTTCGTCCTGTGGCAGCGAGGGCACGGAGTTGAAGCTGATGTCGGGCTTGAGGCCGGTTCCGCCGACATGGATGGTGGCAGTGAGGTCGCTGACGTCCGCCTCCGCATCGATGTCGAGCGTCGGGTTGACCGGGGTCTTGCCGTCGAACTGGATGCGCCCCTCGCGCAGTTCGAAGCGGCGGCCGGCAAATTCATAATTGCCACGCACCAGTTCGGCCCGACCGGCGATCGCCGGATTGGTGACGGTGCCGCCGATATTGAGATCGGCGCGCCATTCGCTGTCGAGCCCCAGGCCGGTCACGGTCAGGCGATTGCGCGCCCGCGCCTTGACCGCCATGGTCCAGGGGACGGTCGCGCGGGGACGTTCAATCTCCTCGCCGCGCCGGTTGATCTCGACCACCTTGAGTTCGGGGATTTGGGCGACGGCGGCGGCGCGCCCCATGGTGAAGCGGCTCTTGTTGAGGGTGACGTCGCCGCCAATCTCCCCGCCCTTGCCGTCGGAGCGGATGGTGAGCGGGCCGGTGACGGTGGCGGCGATATCGTCGCGTTCCAGCAGCGCGGCATTGTCCGCCTGGAAGGCGAGGTCCATGCCGACGCCGCCAATGCCGTTGAAGGTGAAATTGCCGGTGCCGGTCACGCTGCCGCCATTCTGGGCATTGGCGGTGAAGCTGGAGAAGACCAGTTGCGCCCCGGCGAAACGGGCGCGCGCCTTGACGTTGCGCAGGCGCATGCCAGTGACCGGGCTGTTGAGCGCAGCATTGTCGGTCGCGAGCGAGCCGGTGATGACCGGGTCGGCGAGTGTCCCATGGGCGTCGGCGGTGACGCTGACCGGGCCGGCAATATCGACGATCTCGACGCCGGTCAGGCGCCAGAGCGTGTCGGCGGTGCCGTTGAAGCGGAGTTGCGCGATCAGCGGCGCACCGTTGAGCCGTTCGACCAGGCTGCCGGTCGAGATGAGCGGGGTGAGCAGCGCCTGGCCACGGCCAATGGTCTGGCCATCGGCGACGAAGACCATGCGGGTGGCGAGCCGGTCGAGGGTCAGCACGGCGTTGACGCCGACATCGACCGGGCGGGAGCTGAGGGACAGGCCCGAGCGGGACAGGCCACGGATGCGCAGTTCCGCCTTGCCGGTCGGCAGGCCGCCGCGCGGACGGCTGTAGCTCAAGGTGCCGGTGGCCATGCCGCCCAGCCCCAGATTGTCATAGGCGATGTCGAGCAGAGCGAGCGGCATCTTCTGCGCGCGCGCCTCGATCCGGGTGGTTTCGCCGCCCAGTTCGCCCGCCAGTTGCAGCGTGCCGCCGGCATAGCTGATGGTCGCGGGCGACAGGCGCCAGCCATCCTCGGCACGGGTGAAGAGCGCCGCGCGGGTCAGGCGGATCGGCCGCTTGTCGATCGTGCCGCTGGCCGACAGGCGGACCCGGTCGAGATCGACCTGGGCCTCGCCCTTGAGGTCGAACAGGCGGCCGCGCTGGCCCGAGAGATTGCCCGAGACCTTGCCGCGCCCGTCGACCAGCGCGGCGGTGGCATCGAGCCGACCGAGCAGCATGCCGCCGACGCGCAGGCCGCGTGCCTGGGCGGTGGCGTTGATCGAGGTGCCGTCAGGATCGAGCAGGATGGTGGCGTCGAGCGAGCCGCGCCGCACGGCGATGGTCGAGGGGCCGTCGAAGCTGGCATCATTGGCGTCGAGATCGAGCTTCAACTGCTGGATGCCGCCGACCGGCTGGAAGCCGATCGTGCCGCTGACCGGGCCGGCGACCAGCAACTGGCCGTCGAGCCCGCCAGTGACGGGGCGGATGTCGCCGCTGGCGGTGACGCCCGAGACCGCGATGCGCGCGACACGGACCACCGCCTGGCCGCCGGGCGGCAGCAAGATGCGGCCTTCTCCGGTGAACGGGCCGAGTGTCGATCCGCCATTGGCGGTGAAGCTGTAATTGCCATCGACGCCGGGCAGAAATTCGCCGCGCACGTCGCGCAGGCCGAGCGCATCCATCGGCCGCGCCAGCTGGACATGGACGATCGGCCGGTCGATCTTGCCATCGAGCACGACATCGACCGGGCCATATTGCTTGTGGCTGCCATCGCCTTCGAGATGGACGGTGCCGTCGCGGTGGCGCACGCCCTTGGCATTGAGGCTGATGAGCGGCGCGTCGAGCTTCATGTTGGAGAAGCCGATCTCGCCGCTCGGCAGCAGCGCCAGCGCGCTGCGGACCGTGGGCAGGCCGCCGCCCAGCCCCTTGAGAAAGGCGTTGTCGAGCCGGCGGACCTTGGCCACGGCATTGCCCGACAGGCCGAAGGCGCCATTGGCGCCGGGGGCCGCACGCAGTTTCGACTCCAGATCGACGATGCCGAGGCCACGGATGAAGAGACCGCTGATCCGGCCGTCGATGCCGACATCATAGCGGCCGCTCTTGAGGTCGGCGATGACCAGCAGCTTGCCGTTCAGGCGGTCCGACCGGAAAGGCATGGGGTTGCTGACGATCTGCTGCCCCTTGAGCTGCAGCACGCCGTCGAGCGCGAAATTGCGGACGATGCCGGCGACCAGATCGCCCTGCCCGTCAAGGCTGCGGGCGCGCAACCGGACCGGCAGCAGCACCGGCCCGCTTTTCGCCTGACGCCCCTTGCCGTCGATGCGGACATCGTTGATCTGGGTCTTGCCGAAGGCAAGCTGGCGCGCGGTGAGCAGATATTCATAGCCGAAGCCGGCGAACGGACCGTCGAGCCGGACCTTCGCCACCACGTCGCGGCCGCGCATATCCTTGAGCAGCGCTTCAGGCCGGGCGAGGTTCATGTCGACGCGCAGATTGTCGAAGGCGTTGTTGCGCAGGTCGATGGCGCCGTCGGCGACCATGTCGATCGCCGCCGAGCGCAGCGTGAGCCTGCCATCGACCACCCGGTCGGCGAGCGTGCCCTGGGCGCCGATGGTGAGGCGCGGCGAAGCGAGGCGCGGCAGCAGGCCCTTGCCGGGAATGGCGCTGCCCTCGATCGTGCCCTGGATGGTGTAGGCGCCGCTGCGCGCGCCGAGTTTCAGGTCGGCGACGGGGTTGCCGGCCAGGGTGGCGGCGAGGCGCCCGTCCCATCGGGTCCAGCGCCCCTTGCCGCTGATGCGCAGATTCCCGTCCTGATTGAGGCCAGCCATCGCCGCCAGCACGCCGCCCTTGGGCGCGTTGACGGTGACCGCCAGGTTGAACCGGTCATCGTCGGGCCGGCTGTCGAGCGTGAGGTTCAGCGCATCCTCCGCGCCGATGACGCGGGCCGACAGGTCGATGATCGCGCGACCGCCACGAATGTCGGCATCACCCGACAGGGTCGCCAGTTCGACCTTGCCAGTGACGGCGGGCGCGACGGTCAGCCGATCGACCGAGAATTGCATCAGACGGATGTCGAAGCCCGGCAGGATAGGCCCCTGCCGCTCGCTGGGATTGAGTTTGGGCAGTTTGTGCAGGGTCGCCTGCGGGATCACCAGCCGGTCGATGTCGAGCCGGTTGGAGAGCCAGGCGAAGGGCCACCAGTCCAGCTCCACCCGTGGCGCGTCGAAGAAGCGGTCCTTGGGATCGGAGAGGACGAGACCGCGCAGCACCGCCTTGCGATAGATGCTGCCCTCGATCCGGTCGACATGGATGCGCAGGCCCGAGGGCGGGCTGACGGCGGCGATGCGCGAGACGAGGAAGCGATGGCCGGGCGCGCTGTCGAGCCAGGCCAGCGTCGCCACCACCACCAGTAGCGCGAGCGCCAGTGCGCCCGCCAGCCAGCGCTGCCAGCGCCCGTCCCAGGCGCGGCGGCGCGGCG